>NZ_SUEG01000289.1 GCF_005063415.1 Mesorhizobium sp. | reverse complement strand
CGTAAGCGCTGTCCCGGCGGCACCTTTCGCGCGTGGATGTAAGGGACGATGTTCGAGGCCTTTGAGGGCTTCGACATATGACGGTTTCAGAGTTTACGCTTAAGTCCAGGGACGAGGAGCCGGTCCGTCGGCTGGAGATCTTCACTGGTTCGGGTCGGCGGCGTGAGTGGCCGCCGGAGGAGAAGGCCCGGATAGTGGCGGAGAGCTACGAGGCGGGCGAGACGGTTTGTGCTGTGGCACGCCGGTATGGGCTTTCCCCGCAGCAATTGTTCACTTGGCGTCGGGCTGCTCGCCGGCCGATGGGGGACGCAGCAATATCGGAATCCATGTTCGTGCCGGCGGTGGTGACGGCAGCGCCTCCAAAGCCTGCGGCGAAGCATCGGCCACAGCCAAGAAAGCGGGAGCCGGCTCGAGACGCGGGTGTGATCGAGCTCGAGATCGACGGCATCGCAATGCGGGTGGGTCGTGGGGCGGATTCGAAGACGGTTGCAGCGGTGATCCGTGCGCTGAGGGCAACGTCGTGATCGGGCCAACGGGAGCGGTCAAGGTCATGGTGGCGACGAAGCCGGTCGACTTCCGCAAGGGAGCGGAAGGTCTGGCAGCGCTCGTGCGCGAGGCGATGGGCGCGGATCCGTTCTCGGGCGCGGTCTACGTGTTCCGGGCCAAGCGGGCCGACCGGATCAAGCTCGTCTACTTCGACGGCACGGGCGTATGCTTGTTCGCCAAGCGGCTGGAGGATGGCAAGTTCTGCTGGCCGGGCATTACCGATGGTGTCGTGCGACTGACGGCGGCACAGTTGCAGGCACTCCTGGAAGGCCTCGACTGGCGGCGGGTGCACGAAACGCGCGAGATGCGTGTTCCAACGACGGCGAGCTGACTATCGCATTATTGCCAAATCACTGGAATCCATGCTTGAATCCGCTTCGTGACTGACGCGGCCGCTGCCCTACCCGACGATCCTCATGCGCTTCAGGCGATGCTTCTGGCCGCGCGTGCGGAGAATGAGAGGCTCCGCCAAATCATCAAGGAGTTGCAGCGCTATCGCTTCGGGCGAAGGGCGGAGAGCCTGCCCGAGGACCAGCTTCTTCTGGGCCTGGAGGAAGCCGAGCAGGTAGAGGCGGAGGGCTTCGCCAGCGCGGAAGCCGCGGACCCCTCAAAGCGTGATGCCAAGGCTCGTAAGCGTCGCGCCAACCGCGGGTCGTTGCCCGCCCATCTGTCGCGCGTCGAGCAGGTAATCGACATCGCCGACAAGATCTGCTCGTGCTGCCAAGGCCAGCTGCATGTTATGGGCGAGGACGTCTCCGAGCGACTCGACATCGTGCCCGCCCAGTTCCGGGTGATTGTCACCCGTCGACCGAAGTATGCGTGTCGGGCCTGCGAAGAGGTGGTCGTGCAGGCGCCAGCGCCGGCACGTCTCGTCGAAGGCGGCATTCCTACAGATGCCACGGTGGCTCATGTTCTGGTGTCGAAGTATGCCGACCACCTTCCCCTATATCGTCAGGCCCAGATCTACGCCCGCCGGGGCGTCAATCTCGACCGTTCGACACTCGCCGACTGGGTGGGCAAGGCAGCTTTCCTGCTTCGCCCTGTGCATGAGCGGCTGTTCGAGCGGCTGAAGGCATCAGACAAGCTCTTCGCGGACGAGACCACTGCGCCTGTGCTTGATCCGGGCCGGGGGCGGACCAAAACGGGGCAGTTGTTCGCCTATGCCCGAGACGACCGACCTTGGGGCGGAATGGACCTACCCGGCGTCGCCTATCTTTACACTCCGGACCGCAAGGCTGAACAGCCGATCCGGCATCTTCAGGGCTTTGTCGGAACCCTGCAGGTCGACGGATACGCGGGCTACAAGGCGCTGGCCGAACGCAACGCCGTGAGCTTGGCCTTTTGCTGGTCGCATGTGCGTCGCCGCTTCTATGAGCTCGCGCAGTCCGGCCCCGCGCCGATCGCGACGGAGGCGCTCGCCCGCATCGCCCAACTCTACCACGTTGAGAGCGATATCCGCGGTCGTTCCGCCGACGAACGCCGCGCCGTCCGGCAGGAGAGAAGCCGTCCGGTCATCAATGCCCTTGAGCCGTGGCTTAGGCAGCAACTCACCCTTATCAGCCAGAAGACCAAGCTGGCGGAAGCCATCCGCTACGCGCTCTCGCGCTGGCAAGGCCTGAGACGATTCCTCGACAACGGTACGATCGAGATCGACTCCAACGTCGTCGAGCGCGCCATCCGTCCCATTGCGCTGAACCGCAAGAATGCGCTCTTCGCCGGCTCCGACGGCGGCGCCGAGCATTGGGCAACGATCGCTTCGCTGATCGAGACATGCAAGCTCAACAGCGTCGAGCCTCACACCTACCTCGCTGACGTGATCGCCCGGATCGTCGCCGGCCATCCACAAAGCCAGATCGACGATCTGTTGCCTTGGGCCTACAGACCCATGCCGCTCAAGGCCGTGGCCTGAGAACAGCGGTTAC
>NZ_SUEG01000288.1 GCF_005063415.1 Mesorhizobium sp. | reverse complement strand
GTTCTTTGCCTCGCTGTTCCTCGGCGCATTGCTCGGCAAGATGTTTGCCGGCGCGATGGCGTTCGTCTCGCCGGCGACCGGCATCGACCCAGCCGTCGCCGCCGTCGTCGGCATGACCTCGCTCGCCGTCGGCGTCGTCGGCGGCCCGTTGACGATGACCTTCCTGGCGCTGGAATCGACCCGCGACCTGACGCTGACCGGCGTGGTGCTGGCCGCCTCGCTCATGGCGGCGATCCTGGTGCGCGAAACGTTCGGCTATTCCTTCTCGACATGGCGCTTCCACCTGCGCGGCGAAACCATCCGCAGCGCGCATGACGTCGGCTGGATGCGCAGCCTGACTGTCGGCTCGATGATGCGAAAGGATGTCCGCACCATCGACGCCTCGACGACGCTTGCGGAATTCCGCAAGCAGGTGCCGCTCGGTGCCTCGCAGCGCGTCATCGCGGTCGACGCCGACCTGCATTATGCCGGCGTGCTGATCGTCGCCGAATTGCACAGCGATTTGTCGGATGACGAGATGCCGGTTAAGTCCTTCGCCAAATTCAGGGATGCGGTGCTAGTGCCGAGCATGAACGTGCAATCGGCGGCCGAGACCTTCCAGCGCGCCGGCGCCGAGGAATTGGCGGTGGTCGAGGATTTCACCGACCGCAAGGTGGTCGGTTTGCTGACCGAAGGCCATCTGATGCGGCGCTATGCCGAAGAACTCGACAAGGCGCGGCGCGATCTGTCGGGCGAGGGGTAGCCGAGAGGGGATGGCGATCCCGCTGCATTTAGCTGGACACCGCCGGCGAATGATCGCTACCATCGCGGTGGCTTTGAACCAGATTTCATCTGGAGCCATTCCGCCTGGAGAAGGCGTGCTCGACGAACCGAACAGAAATCCCGGATCCCATCGCTATGGGAAGCCGAGCTTGTGGTGGCCACCACCGTTGGGTTGATGGCCTGCGGGCCTGATCCAAGCTGAAAATCAAATTCTGTGTTCAGAGAGACATCATCATGAATACCCTGCTTTCCATGGAGGCCCGGGAGACCGCGCTTGCCGTGACTTTCGTGTCGGGCGAAACAGTCTCCTACCCCTGGCTTTGGCTAAAGGACAATGCGCCATCGGCGTTTCACCCGCAGACCGAAGAACGAACTTTCGACCTGACCAGCGTAGACCCCTCGCTTAGACCCATCAGCGTGCGGGACAGGGGCAGCGCTGTGGGCATTGTCTGGCAGAACGACCAGGCTGAGGAGGAATTCCCGAGCCAGTTCTTTGAGTCCTACCGTCCCGGCAGAAAGCGGGACGATCCGGCCGACATCGCTCCGAAACTCTGGGACGCCTCGGTGGATCTTGAAACCATACCGCGTCACGCCGCCGGAGACATCTTGCAAAGCGATGCCGATCTGCTCGCCTGGCTGAAGGCAACGGCGGCATACGGGCTCTCCATCGTCGATGGGCTTGACGATGATCCCGACGCGGGGCGGCGTGCGGCCGAGCGGATTGGTTTTCTGCGCCAGACAAATTTCGGCACGATGTTCGAAGTCGTGTCGATGCCGAACCCGAACAATCTGGCCTATACGCCGGTCGCCTTGCCGCTACACACCGATCTCGCCAACCAGGAGGTGCCGCCCGGCTACCAGTTCCTGCATTGTATCGCCAACGACGCTGATGGTGGTGGATCGATCTTTGCCGACGGGTTTGCGGTCGTCGCCGCGCTACAGGCGGAAGATCCGGAAGCCTACCGCCTGTTGTGCGAGGTCGAGATCCCCTATCGTTTTCACGATGAAAACTATGATTTGCGGGGCAGGTTTCCCGTGATTGTAACTCGAGGCAACGGGGAAGTGACGGAGCTGCGGTTCAACGCCCATCTTGTCGATGTCATCGACCTTCCCTCCGACCTATGCGCGCCCTTTTATGGGGCTTATCGCAAGCTGATGATGATGATCCGCGGGCCGCGTTTCCACATAGCCTACCGCCTGAAGGCCGGCGAAATGGCGGTCTTCGACAATCGCCGGGTGTTGCATGGCCGCCAATCGTTCAACCCGAATACGGGGCGGCGACATCTGCGCGGATGCTATGTCGATCGTGGGGAGTTCCAGAGCCGGATTCGCGTCCTTTCGCGATAGCGGCATGTACCGAAAGAGCATCGACTTGCCGAAGATCGCATTCGGCAGGGTTCGTTAGTAGGTCAGTCAAGACATAGCCCTTATTAGCCGGAGGCACTTTGGCGCAATCGGCGGTGCTGTCGTTCGCCAATTTGAACGAAGCGCTGCTGGTGCCCAACGTGCAATCGGCGGCAGAGACCTTCCAGTGCCGGCGCCGAGGGGATTCGCGGTGGTCGAGGATTTCACCGATCGCAAGGACGTCGGGCTGTTGACCGAAGGTCATCTGATGCGCCGCTATGCCGAAGAACTCGACAAGGCGCGGCGCGATCTGTCGGGCGAAGGGTAGGGCGGGGGAGAGCCAACGTTTGGATACGAGCCCGACGTTGACCTTCGCACACCGAATCCTGAATGGCTGCTTTGCGCCTCATTTCGGTCATAGAGATCAGCTTCGCCGCGTCCTGAAAGCAGATGAGGTGGATGGCTCCCGCTCCCGGCATCTGAGTGCCACAGTGGGT
>NZ_SUEG01000287.1 GCF_005063415.1 Mesorhizobium sp. | reverse complement strand
ACGGCACCTATGTCGACGGCCTCAGGATTTCCGAAACCGGCCTCGCCGCACTCGACCTGAAGAGTCATCATTCAATCCGCGTCCGTATCGGCGTCAAGGACGACGCCAACCGCCCCGGTGGGATCAACATTTTCGGCAAGGGCTTTGGAAACTACGATCAGGACATCCTGCTCAGGATCAAAACCGCGTGAATCGACTGGCGGCGTTGCTGCGCGCAATTAAAGTTATTGCCAGCTTTGCAGCTAGGAACGTCGTCTTAGGCGACCAGCTTGCCTGACGTGTATATGGATACCCGGTCAAGCTTCGCCCACTTGGTTGCCTTTCGCCTGCTACCCTCAATCACCGCTACAAAGCGATCCGTCCCACCAACCGCCCAGCGTTTCATCCTCCGTTCCGGCAAATGCCGGAACTTAAACATCTAGGCAACTCTCGAAAGTATGTGTCGATCCAGGTCGCACTTTGCCAACCCGAACCGCCAGCGATGGTTCGTCGCCTCACGCCTGCTCTGATAGAACAAGGTCAGTTGCCGGCCGTCGATCATCACGGTCGAATGGCCGTTCTCGCCGGGCTCGCCAGGGTCGAGAACGGGGCCGACGGAAACGTAGGGACCCTTGACGTCATCGGCGATGGCGAAGAAAACGCGCTGCCGGCTGCCGCGCGGACCTTCGGGGAGGAAGCAGGTGGCGTTGAGAAGCACACGACCGTCTGGCAGCTCGACGAGCTGGGCGCCTTCGATCCCCCATTCGTAATCCGGATGCTCGCGCGCATTGTGATGCGGCACGTCGAGATGATCAAGTATCTTGCCGAGACGTTTCCATGGCCCAAACCAGGAATCGGATTGGCTGCGCGCCAGAAAGACATCCGGCTGAGGCACCCTGGTGAATTTGGGCATGCCTGAATAGACGATGTAGCGCTTGCCGCCGATGATTGCCGGATGGGGATCGTAGATGCCGTCCTCATCGGTATCGGGCAGCGACAATATCGCCGGATTGAGCACCACCCAATGAAAGCCGTCATTGGAGACCGCATGCTCGCAACGTCCGCCGGACTTCATGAATTCGGTCTGGATGAACATATGGAAGACGCCGCACTCATGAATGACGCCGGGTGCCGCAACGCCCGATCCGGTTATGGGCAAGACGATCGGCTCGTGCTCTGTCCAGGGTCCATAGAGATCCGGCGCCGTGGCGTGGAGTATTTTCCAGCTTTCGGTCGTGACCGTGCCGCTTGAGCCGAAGACGTGCCAGAGCGTGCCGTCGAAGACGGGACAGGGGTCCTTCAGGTCATCCACAACCTGCGGGTGAAACAATGGAAAGACGTTGGTTTCAAAGTCGATCTTCATTCGCCAACCATTCTTCGATTGCTCCCGGGCTCCATTCAAATGAACCACCTGCGCGACTCAGATGAATCGATTCGCAGGCGTATTTATAGCTCCGCCGATGAACGGTTGTTGAACGTTTGAAGGATTTCAACCGTTCTGTGGCAAAGGGCCACATTGGGTGAGATCCCGACGTAACGCGAGGGGCTTCAGCCCTCGAGGGGCATCATCATATGGATCGAATGGGGGCGGCCGGCTCGCCCCTTCTCTTCTGTTGAGCCATCGCAAGTGGAGCGGACGCATGGTCTCGCCTGAACAGTTTGCAGCTATGGAACAACTTACTGGGATGGAAGTTATATCGACGGCTGCGAACTTCATGTCAAAGCTGCCTCGCTTAACTTATGTTAGTCGAGGCTTTTTCTAATTATAACGAAGGATAACTTACATGAAAATGGCGGCGGGCCGGCCCAAAGTACCAAAAGCAACTGTACAATCCTCTATTTTAATTTGTTTTTCTCACCTTCGATGGAACTTCGTATATCAAAGACCACAACAAATTCTGACCCTCGCTTCAAAGCAGCAACAGCTAATTTACTTCGAAGAGCCGATCTTCGATGACAGGCGACACCCTTCGATGCGGGTGAACCATATTTCATCTACGATCAGAATTGTGACGCCGCTTATCCCAGTTGGCACTTCCGCGGCCAGGGCAGACGCCATTCAGCGCAGGTTCGTCGATCAGATCATCGCCTCTGCGCCGCATGACCGATTGACGGCCTGGTATTATACGCCCATGGCGCTACGTTTCAGCGATCATCTCGCCTGTGACGTCTGCGTCTACGACTGCATGGATGAACTCTCCGCGTTCAAAGACGCTCCCGCAGAGTTGACGCAGTTGGAAAAGGCGCTGTTGCAACGTGCGGATATCGTCTTCACGGGCGGGCAAAGCCTCTACGAGGCCAAGCGCAGCTTGCATCGGTCGATCTTTCTCTTCCCGAGCAGCATCGACATTGCCCATTTCCATCAGGCTAGAGCGCCAGGTGAGGACCCGCTCGACCAGGCCGACATACCTCACCCGAGGGTGGGGTATTTCGGGGTCATCGACGAACGGCTCGACCTCGAACTTATCGCGCAGGCGGCTGCGGCAATGCCGGAAGTGAATTTTGTCATGCTCGGCCCCGTTGTGAAGATCGATCCGGCGAGCCTTCCCGCGGCAGGCAACCTGCATTGGCTGGGCGGCAAGTCCTATGCAGACCTGCCGAGCTATCTGCGGCATTGGAGTGCCGGCTGGATGCCGTTCGCGCTCAACGAAGCGACCCGCTACATC
>NZ_SUEG01000286.1 GCF_005063415.1 Mesorhizobium sp. | reverse complement strand
GTCTATATGTGGGAGTGGGGGAGATGGGGTTCCGCGGTTTTGCGTCGGTGCCCGTCAATATAAGTCGCCTCGCAAATTTCGTCTTCCTAGACACCAAGTAGACAGGTGCGGGTGGCGCTCAGGCGCGACCTGCAACCACCCGCCCGTCGGCTGACCATGCACCCGCACCAGCCATTGCCAGCGCCAGAAAACCGCCTGATATGGCGATGTCCTTCATCAGCATCTGTGAATGCTTGAAGCCGACAAGGATGAGCAGTCCGGCGATCAGCTCGAACAGGCCTGTCGCCCAAGCCACCAGCGTCGGCAGCGGCAGGCCGAGGCCGGCGAAATAGCCCGATGTACCGGCGATGTCGGCAAGCGCATGGAAGCCGGACGGCACGAACAGCGCGGCGAGCAGCAGCCGGGAAAGCAAGAGCAGCGCATTGCGAGGCATGGTCTCCTCCGATATCGGCGGCCGATCCTAGCAGAGTTCCAGCCGGCAGATATAAACCGACAACGAAAATGGGGCGCGGAAAATTCCGCGCCCCTTTGTTCAGGAAATGCTGGGCCGCTTCAGCCGCGCTTGGCGTCGATCGAATACGCGCCTGGACCCGACGAGGCGAGCACGAGGAAGCCGCCGGCAATGCCGAGGTTCTTCATGAAATTGATCATCTGCATCTGATCGGCCCAGCCGGTGTGGGCGACCAATGCGGTGGCGACGGTGAAGATCGCCATCACCCAGCCGACGATCCGGGTCTGGAAGCCGACGAGGATGGCGAGGCCGCCAAGCAGTTCGATCAGGCCGACGACAAAGGCGGTCACCATCGGCAGCGGCAGGCCGAGGCTGCCGAAATAGCCGGCAGTGCCGGCAATCGCCGTCAGCTTGCCGAAGCCGGAAAGCAGGAAGATGACCGAAAGCAGGATGCGGCCGAGCAGGATCGTGCCCGAGGCGCCGGAGGCGGTGCCGGAACCCGCAAACGAAGTGTTGGTGGACGTGTTGGTGGACATGCGTAACTCTCCAGAAGGGTTTGGCCAAACGACTTGGGATAGCCGTCCAGTTAGCGCATGCCGACTGTTCACCAAAGACGTCAGATTGGTTACGGATTGTTCACTCAGGTAACGTTTTCGCGATCAACTTACCCTGGATGCGTCATGTCCTCCGGCCGTACCAGCCGCTCATAGTCGGCTTCGCTGACCAGCCCGGTGGCCAGCGCTTCCTCGCGCAGCGTCGTGCCGTTCTTGTGCGCCGCCTTGGCGATCTTGGCGGCGTTGTCGTAGCCGATCGTCGGCGCCAGCGCCGTCACCAGCATCAGCGAATGGTCGAGCGCCGCCTTGATGTTGTCTTCGCGGGCCTCGATGCCGACGACGCAATTGTCGGTAAACGACACCGAAGCGTCGGCCAGCAGCTTTACCGATTGCAGGAAACAATAGGCCATCAGCGGATTATAGACGTTGAGCTCGAAATGGCCCTGGCTGCCGGCGAAGCTGATCGCCGCGTTGTTGCCGAACACCTGCACGCAAACCTGTGTCATCGCCTCGCATTGTGTCGGATTGACCTTGCCCGGCATGATCGACGAGCCTGGTTCGTTTTCCGGCAGCGACAATTCGCCGAGGCCCGAACGCGGGCCGGAGCCGAGCAGGCGGATGTCGTTGGCGATCTTGAACAGCGCCGCCGCGCAGGCATTGACGGCGCCGTGCGAGAAGACCATGGAATCATGGGCGGCCAGAGCCTCGAACTTGTTCGGCGCGGTGACGAAATCGATGCCGGTGATCGCGGCGATGCGCGCCGCTACCTTTTCGGCAAAACCGACCGGCGCGTTGAGGCCGGTACCGACCGCGGTGCCGCCCTGTGCCAATTCCTGCAGGCCGGGCAGGGTCATCTCGATGCGCTTGATCGACGAGGCGACCTGCGCCGCATAGCCCGAGAATTCCTGGCCGAGCGTCAGCGGCGTCGCGTCCTGGGTGTGGGTGCGGCCGATCTTGACGATGTGGGCGAAAGCCTTGGTCTTGGCCTCGAGTGCCGCATGCAAATGCCTCAGCGCCGGCAGCAGATCGTGGATGATGCGTTCGGCGCAGGCTATGTGCATTGCCGTCGGATAGGTGTCGTTCGACGACTGGCTCATATTGACGTGGTCGTTGGGATGCACCGGCTTCTTCGACCCCATGACGCCGCCCAAAAGCTCGATCGCCCGGTTGGAAATCACCTCATTGGCGTTCATGTTGGACTGGGTGCCCGAGCCGGTCTGCCAGACGACCAGCGGGAAATGCTCGTTGAGCTTGCCGTCGATGACCTCCTGGGAGGCCTCGATAATGGCCTTGCCGATCGCCGGATCGAGCCGCTTCAGCTCCATATTGGCTTCGGCGGCCGCCCGCTTGACGATACCCAGCGCCCGCACGACCGACGCAGGCTGCTTTTCCCAGCCGATCTTGAAATTGGCCAGCGAACGCTGCGCCTGCGCACCCCAATAGCGGTCGGCGGCGACCTCGATGGGACCGAACGTATCGGTTTCGGTTCTGGTCTCTGGCGCGCTCACGAGGTCTCTCCGGTTTGCAATTTGCAAACGGCGTATCGCGTTGCACAAACGCCTTCAAGCGGAGATTGCGGGTGACGGGAATGCAAATCGGTTGAAGCGCTGCCAATCTCCCCCCTTGAGGGGGAGATGTCGCCGAAGGCGACAGAGGGGG
>NZ_SUEG01000285.1:692-2667 GCF_005063415.1 Mesorhizobium sp. | reverse complement strand
CTCATGAAGGGCAAAGAAATCAAGAATGGCGATACGATCGAAGGGCTAGGGACAGTCAAGCCCGACTTCGAAAACCATAACATCATCGTCGATCAGCTGGTCCCGATCAACAAGGACACTGTCGACGGCCTCGCTGCGATGGGTCTGTAAAGCCTCCCAAGGCTGTGGCAGCCGGGCTGGCCTCGAGCCTGCCCGGCTGAGGATGTGTCAACGCGATTGGGTCCAGGGTTCAACTCGATGGCTGATCAGGCACTCGATGGCGCCGCATCACGGCCGTTGCTGTCGCTCCGCAACGTCAACATGACGTTCGGCGGCGTGAAGGCGCTGAAGAATGTCAGCTTTGAGGTATTGCCGGGTGAGGTGCATTGCCTGGCCGGCGAGAACGGCTCCGGCAAGAGCACGCTGATCAAGGTCATTACAGGCGTGTACAAGCCCGAGGCGGGCGCCGTGATCGACTATGACGGCCAGAGCTACACCCACATGTCGCCGGTAGCGGCGCAGGCCGGCGGGATTCAGGTCATCTGGCAGGACCTCGCCCTGTTCCCCGAGATGACCGTCGCCGAGAACATCGCGTTCCAGACTGTCATCGGCCGCTGGCCGCGGCTGGTGAACTATGCCGAAATGCGGCGTGTCGCGACCAACGCCTTGCAACGTCTTGGTATTACCCTCGATGTCGATCTCGCACTCCACAATTTTCCAATCGCACAGCGGCAGATCGTAGCTATAGCGCGCGCGCTCGTCGGCCAAGCGAAGCTTGTCTTCATGGATGAGCCTACGGCCTCGCTCACCCAATCTGAAACCGACTATCTGCTGGACATTGTGCGCAATCTGTCGGCGTCGGGCGTTGCCGTTGTGTTCGTCAGTCACCGCCTGGCGGAGGTTCTCGAAATCTCCAGCCGTGTGACCGTGCTGCGCGACGGCGCCTTGGTTGGCGTCTATCCCACCAAAGGTCTGACCCAATCGCGCATAACCGAGCTGATGACCGGCAAGACCTTTGACTATTCCGTCCTGCATCGCGATTTGAGCACGAGCCCGGTTATGCTTGAGGTTAAAGGGCTGTCGCGGCCCGGCGAATTCGAGGATGTGTCATTGACGGTCCGCCGCGGCGAGACGCTCGGCGTCACCGGGTTACTCGGGGCAGGGCGCACCGAGCTGGCGTTGACCTTGTTCGGAATGCGCAAGCCGAGGTCCGGCTCTGTTGTGCTGGATGGCAACCCCGTCCGCTTCGGTTCCAACCGTGACGCGATCGCCGCTGGCGTCGCCTATCTTTCGGAAGACCGGCTGTCGCTCGGCCTCATTCAGCCCCAGGCAATTGCCGACAACATGGTCATTGCCTCGCTAGACAAGATTCTCTCTGGCGGTTTCATTTCGAGCGATCGCAAACGATCCCTAGTCAATGGTTGGATAAGGGATCTCGGCGTTAGGATCGGAAAGCAGGGAGACGCGGTCTCGACCCTGTCGGGGGGAAATCAGCAACGTGTCGCAATTGCAAAATGGCTGGCGACCGAACCGAAACTGCTAATCCTCGACGGACCGACCGTCGGTGTTGATGTTGGCGCGCGTGCCGGCATATTCGATATCGTTTCCAAGCTGGCCGACAGCGGCCTGGCCATTATCCTGATCTCGGACGAGGTGCCTGAAGTCTATTTCAACGCGGACCGTGTGCTGCACATGGCTCAGGGGCGCATTGTCGACGAATATGTTCCCGGCGCCACGTCCCTCCAGGCGATCGAAGAGGCGGTCTATGCGTAGGTTTGTCCGCTCCCACGCAACGGAACTGGCTTTGCTCGCCGTGATCGCGGTCATTTGCGTCTTCCTCTCGTTTGCGACAGAGCGGTTCTTTACCCTCGGCAACGCGTTTGACCTTCTCAACACCAGCTCGGTCAACATCATCTTCGCCGTCGGCCTGCTCGTTGTGCTGATTGCCGGCGGCATTGACATCTCCTTCGCGGTTGCTGCCTCCGTTGTGCAATAT
>NZ_SUEG01000285.1:0-682 GCF_005063415.1 Mesorhizobium sp. | reverse complement strand
GTGCAATATCTGACGGCGACCGTCCTCGGTTGGGTCGGCGGCGGGAATTGGATTGTCGGCCTCATCATCGCTGGCGCTTTGGGCGTCGCGTTGGGCTGCATCAATGCCTTCTTGATCCACGGGTTCAGGATCATCTCGATCGTCGCTACGATTTCGACCTTCAACATTTTCTTCGGCTTGCTGATGTTCTTCACAGGCGGCGTGTCGATCTACAATCTGCCGGACTGGCTCACCACCCGCGTCGTGCTGTTCGAGCGAGAAATGGCTGACGGGACCTGGGCGGAGATCACCCTACCCGTGCTCATTATGGCCATATGCGTGTTCGCTACCTGGGCGTTGATCACGCGCACCACCACTGGTCGCCAGCTCTACGCTTTTGGCGACAATCCAGAGGGCGCGCGCCGCTTCGGCATCAATATCGGTGCCATGCAATTTATCGCCTTCGGCTGGCTTGGCATGATGGCGGGCATCGCCGGTCTCGTCCAAGCGCATTACGCGCAGGAAGTCGTGCCGAACGCCCTTTATGGGCGCGAACTCGACGTCCTGGCAGCGGTAGTCCTTGGCGGTGCGCGGCTCGGCGGCGGCAAAGGCAGCGTGCTTGGCTGCATTCTGGGCGTTCTGTTGGTCTCGATCACCCAGAACGGACTCAATTTGATGGGTGTGTCGCCATTCGCTTTCAAGA
>NZ_SUEG01000284.1 GCF_005063415.1 Mesorhizobium sp. | reverse complement strand
ACCTGCATGCTACATAAACCGAACCAGCTAGGGGCCGGACTTGTTCCTCGGGAATCGTTGGTAAACATTCTGAGCGGGGATCGGATAACTCTTCTCCGGAAGACCCCAGTGCCCCTTCGGCTTCCACATAACGCCGATCGGCACAGCCTTGCTATGACCCCTTGGCAGGTACCCGATCAGTTCGGCTATTAAGGTGCGGACCGTAAGTCGGATCTATCCCTATGTTCCCACATCTTTGGTCACTATCCCCGTCCAAGACACCGAAGATTGGAAACGAGTGGACGGTTATCCTCTGACCTGCCGGTTTGGCGCGGTGTGTATGTGGATAATCCCCTCGCCCGCCGGGTCAGACTTGGCAGCCTCAAACGATGCAATCAACCACGTCGTTTAGCGAAGAGCTTTGCTTGCTCGCTGAAGTTCGCCATCGGAGCATCTCGTTTCGTCACCTCTACATCGCCAACGCCGGCTGACGGCGAGCTTCCTTCCCACGAGCTCAAGCTTCTGCGGTCGTGGTAACCGCCACCAGGTCACCAAGCTATTCCCGCGCCACAGTTTGAGTCTGGGGCAGTCGAGGATCTGAAGCTGTGTTCCGGGCGACTTGATCGCCGGACCTTCGCGCCAAGACGACGCTGCTGCGAGCCATGTTTTCTCGGCAATACCGAGTGTCAGAGGTATATCTCGCCGACTGGCGCAGTCTCCAGGATCCAGAAGCCATGCGTACGCTTCTAGCTGATCAGCGTTTGGCGCTGTCGCTTTCCGTTTCGGCCCTCGCGAGGAACTGCTCGGTTGTCGAGGGAAGATGGTCTTTCAACCATTCCGCCATCGCGACCTCCTCTCGCAAGTTCTCGTCGCAAGCCCGCGCGACCTCAGTTTCGCCCATCGATTGAGCTGCGGCAATTAGGATCGTGTAGGACGCGATTTCCATGTGCTCGAAAGTGTAACTCGCGAGTGATCCCTTCATCACCTCGTCGCCGGCGAAGATGCCGCTCAACGATTGCGCCATTGCAGTTAACTTGCCGCCAGCATCCTTCATCGTGGATGAACCCTCATCCATTCGGTCGAGGCAGATTTTCAACCGAGCAGCCTGCTGCCTCGTTTCATCGAGGTGCAGTCGGATTCGGTCGCTGAGCTCGGGATAATTCTCGATGCGGCTCAACTGCCCGTTCAACATCGTTTCGGCCTGCTCTTCCATAGCATGAGCGTCTCTAAGCCATTGGACAATCCATTCTCGCGCCTCTGACATTTCAAATCTCCTTAGTGGGTGGAGAAGAACTGCCGAACGGTGACATTGTTCCCACTCGTCTGGTCGGATTAGAGAGGTCCGATGAGACGGGCAGCAGACGGCGGCCGCGATTTTGTACTTCGGAGTTCACCAGCTTGGGGTTGGGGTTTCAAAAGCGGGAAGTGATCGACAAGCGGTTGCTCGCCGCATCACCTAGACAGCGCGCGGCGGACCTGAGAGCCGCCTTGAATCCATCGGGCACTCGTCGGCGGATGCCGCTTTAGGCTCTTCCCTAGCGCAGGACCGGTCAAGAGGCGAGAGCTAGAAAACTGTCGCTGGCGCGCACCGCGGCCGACGCGACCGAGTATTTCCAGATCCCGACTGGGCGCGTGGTGGAGATCGGAACCCAAGTGGCTGTCTGACTGGTCAAATCACCAGTATCGCCCCGTCGATGTTCGAAAGCTGCCGCTGACCGGTGCAGTTGCCCTGCGTGAACATGCAGATGGATTTATCGGACCTGTGGGAGCATACTGCGTGGACGCGTTCCTTTATTGAGGAATAAGCTGATGCGCGTCGGCACCAGAGGCGTTCCTATCGAATACTACACGCTGAGAATTGCGGGGCCAAAAGGTTCGCGATCTGGTGTTGAAAGCGCAATCGTCGGCTACCTCGCAGAGCGGCCAATCTTCGGCACGGTCACAGATGCGCTCGGTACCCGGTATCGCTATGTCGGGCTTGCCGCGCGCCTTCCTGACGGGCGTTACGATATCGAAGCTCTTTTCCCCGGTGAATGGATCGTTGAACCAGGTTTGATCTATAAATCTGAAGACGAGCTGCCCCGCGCTGGGAAACGCGCAACAAAATCGACCGGCATAGCGTTAGCTCTTCGCAGCTGGTTGCTCAGCCAATGAGCCGGGATCGATTTCGCAGACCGCCTTGCATTTGGAACAACCTGTAAACGGACAGAGAGGGACAAAACGATGGCTGGGGAATCCAAGAAACACGAAGGGGGCGTATCTTATCACATCCCCGGTTCCGAATATTTCGAAAAACGCGGGCTGAAGCGTCACGCTGGCGTCTTCTCGCTTTGGGCATTGGGCGTCGGAGCCGTCATTTCGGGCGACTTTTCGGGCTGGAACCTCGGCTTTGCCGTCGGCGGCTGGGGAGGCATGTTCATTGGAACGGTGCTGATCGCTATCATGTATCTCGGCCTGACCTATTCCATCGCGGAGATGAGCCCTGCCCTGCCGCATACCGGCGGCGCCTATTCGTTCGCGCGTACCGCTTTCGGGCCATGGGGCGGCTTCATCACCGGCATAGCAGAAAACATCGAATACGTGCTCACGCCGGCGGTCGTGGTTTATTTCATTGGCACCTACATGACAGCCATAACCGGCACGCCTGATGCCTGGCAGCCGATCTGGTGGCTCGCCGGCTACCTGGTCTTCGTTGGGCTGAACGTGCGTGGCGTCGCGCTTTCATTC
>NZ_SUEG01000283.1 GCF_005063415.1 Mesorhizobium sp. | reverse complement strand
GAACTCGCGCGACGCCTGGTTCATCGGCTATACCGCCAACCTCACCACCGGCGTCTGGTTCGGCAATGATGACGGCAGCGCGATGAAGAAGGTCACCGGCGGCGCGCTGCCGGCGCAGGCCTGGCACGAATTCATGGTCGCCGCCCATGAGGGCGTGCCGGTGCGGCCGCTGCCCGGAACCTGGAAGTCGACGCCGCCCGACACCATCGTCCCAGACGACATACCGTCCGACACGGCGCCGCCGGCGCCGGTCGCTTCCGTTGGCCAATCGGCGGCGCCCGCGGCAGCCACGCAGTCGGCTTCACGTCCCGTGCGTCCTGCCGAGACGGTCGATGCCGGCGGCCTGGCCATGCCGGGGGTCGACAGCGCCACCGGATCGATCAAGCATCCGGTGCCGCCCGGCAATGTCGGCGGCCCGGTCAAGAAGCGGCAGACCTCGATCCTGGATATTCTGGGCGGAGGTTAGGCAATGTCCGGTGAACCGGCCAAGCCGGCTGATGTGAAAGGATACAAGCGTCTAAGCACGTGGCAGTGGCTCTTGCTGCTCGGGATGACTGTTTGTGTCGTGGTCATTCGGCATCTGCCATATCTCTATTTCCCCAATCCAGCATACCTCGATCAGGAAAGAATCGGAGCGATATACGGCTCCGTCATCATGGGGCTTTTGTTGCCTTATGGGGTGGCCTGGGGCGTTGCGCGTCTGGCCGGGCGCTCGCGTGGCGCGTTCTTAAGGGTTATCTGGACGTTGGCGGCTCTGGTCTTTCTTCTCAATCTCGGCCTGCATGCGCAGTGTCCGACCTGCTATTGAACGGTGATTGCTAGCAGCCGCGCGACAGGCCCTATGATCTTCTGGCGGCCTCTCGTCATTGTAACCATATTCGGTTAGATCACGCGCCGGAGACCGCGACATGGCCGAAACCGACACCAGAAAAACCATCGTGCTGACCGGCGCCAGCCGCGGCATCGGCCATGCCACGGTCAAGCGCTTTTCACGTGAAGGCTGGCGCGTCATCACCTGCTCGCGCCAGGCCTTTGCCGAGGACTGCCCGTGGCCGGCCGGCCCGGAAGACCACATCAAGGTCGATCTCGCCGATCAGGAGGATGTCGGCATCGCCATCTCCGAGATCCGCCACCGGCTGGAGGCGCATGGCGGGCAGCTGCATGCGCTGGTCAACAATGCCGGCATCTCGCCGAAGCTCAAGGACGGCAACAGCCGCATGAACTCGATCGACACGCCGATGCATGTCTGGCGCGACGTCTTCCAGGTGAATTTCTTCGCCCCGATCATGCTGGCGCGCGGACTGTTCAAGGAGCTGGCATCGGCCAAGGGCTCGATCGTCAACGTCACCTCGATCGCCGGCACCCGCGTGCATCCTTTCGCCGGCACCGCCTACGCGACCTCGAAGGCGGCACTCGGCTCGCTGACGCGCGAGATGGCGCATGATTTCGGCCCGCACGGCATTCGCGTCAACGCCATTGCGCCGGGCGAGATCGATACCGCGATCCTGTCGCCGGGCACGGAAAAAATCGTCGAGACCATCCCGCTGAGGCGGCTGGGCACCACCGCAGAAGTCGCCGACATCATCTTCTTCCTGTGCTCGGGGCAGGCGTCTTACGTGACCGGCTCGGAAATCCACATCAACGGCGGCCAGCACGTTTGAGCGGCTGAGTTTATCAATCGTCTGCGCTGCCTGCCGGGACCTTCTCCCCGTGAAGAACGGGGAGAAGGGGCTTGGACGCAATGCTGGTGACCCCTCTCCCCGTTCTTCACGGGAAGAGGGTACGGGTGAGGGGCAGCGCAGACTATGACGATTGATTACCCTGGCCTGCTCCAACCTGGCGACTAATGAGGCAATTGCTGCGGGGACCGATGCTCCGATCAGGTTGCCTGCAGCAGGTTCTCGATATCGGGTATGCTGTGGTTGGTCAGCGTCTTTGGAATTTCGGCCGTTATCTTGTCGGTGACCTCCTTGTGCAGCTTCCTGCGCATGTCGCCCAGCACCGCCGGCGGCGCGATCAGCACGATCTCCCTGAAGGTGCCGCGATGCGCGAGCTTGTAGAGCCTGTCGGCAATCTCTTCGGCAAAACGCTCCTTGCCGAGACGGTGCCAGTCGGTGTCCTCGACCGCACTGCGGTGGACGGAAGGGCCGTCGCTGTAGCGGCCGGGGCGGTCCGTGCCTTGTTCTCGGGTTGCCGGATTTTCCTGCTCCATCTCGTGCACGACCTGAAGGTCGGGATATTGGACGTCTCCACGATTCTCGAGGAACAGCGCCTTTTCGCCATCTGCCACCACGATCCACAGTCCGCGTTTCAGTCTGACGTTGCTCATGGGGCGCTCCTTTTTTGATTTTTCGAGCCCATCGCCGGGCCTTTGCCGCAGGGGCATGACCGGGGCTGGGCCCATATTGCAAACGCGTGCCGAGGCGGGAATGTTCCGGTACTCGGACCCGGTATTCCAACAAGAGCCGGCGAGAGCGCCGGGCTGCCTTTGATGGCTCGGTTGGCATCCGGCGGCTTTAATCTACTAAATTGGTAGAATTTAGAAAAATCTGTTTTGTGGCCGGCTCTGCCAGCTGCTAGAAAGGCAGCGGATCAAGGGCCGCAACAGCAGCTTCAATCCGCTCCGCATTTGAATGTGGAATATTTTTCTCTTGGCCTTCATGCTTGCAGAAAAGAGATTGCCTGCTACGAAGCGATGCGCGAGTGGGTGCCTTCTGGTTTTTCGCGCCCCCGCGTAGAACTGGCAAACGGTTCCAGGATTCCGCTCGTCATGCCGCAAGCCACGCCCAAGCTCAATGCC
>NZ_SUEG01000282.1 GCF_005063415.1 Mesorhizobium sp. | reverse complement strand
TCTCCACCGTAGAGGGCCAGCGCATGTTCATCGAGGCGCATGTCGTGGCGGTGGCGTCAGGCAGGCCAAGGATTGCGGTGTGAGCGCGTAATCTCCCCCCTCGAGGGGGAGATGTCGCCGCAGGCGACAGAGGGGGTCGCCGCGCATGAAGCGCAACCCCTTCTTTGCACCACATGGCGTCGCACTCCACGCGAGGCGACCCCCTCTGGCCTGCCGGCCATCTCCCCTCGAGGGGGGAGATCGGCAGCGAAAACGCCCTACCTTCGGCCTAAGCGAATTGACCCTGTAGCCATGGCATGTCAAACGCCCGGTGCCGGCAACCCGGCCCAAAGCCCTGGAGAAGCCCTGATGACCGATCGCGTCGAGATCGCCGGATTGCGGATTGCCCGCGAGCTTCATGATTTCGTCGTCAACGAGGCGCTGTTGGGCACCGGCATCGAGGCGGAGGCATTCTGGAGTGGTTTTTCGGCCATCGTCCATGATCTCTCGCCAAAAAACCGGGCGCTGCTCGAAAAGCGCGATGCCATGCAGGACGAGCTCGACCGCTGGTACCGCGACAATGGCGCGCCCGTCGACATGGAGGCCTACAAGAGCTTCCTTCGCGAGATCGGCTATCTCTTGCCCGAGGGGCCGGCCTTCAGCGTGACCACCGAAAATGTCGACCCGGAAATCGCGCTGGTCGCCGGGCCGCAGCTGGTGGTGCCGGTGATGAACGCGCGTTATGCGCTGAATGCCGCCAATGCGCGCTGGGGCTCGCTCTACGATGCGCTCTACGGCACCGACGCCATTCCGGAGACGGACGGCGCCGAGCGAGGCAACAAATTCAATCCGGCGCGCGGCGCCAAGGTCGTCGCCTGGGTGAAAAGCTTCTTCGACGAGGCGGTGCCGCTCACGACAGGCAAATGGGCCGGCGTCAACGGGCTTTCGGTCGCCAACGGCATGTTGCGGCTGGGCGAGGGTGCCGGCGCCACCACGCTTGCCGACCTCAAACAGTTTGTCGGCTATCGCGGCGATGCCGCCGACCCCGAAGCCGTCCTGCTGGTCAAGAACGGCCTGCACATCGAAATCGTTGTCGATCACAACAACCAGATCGGCCGCACCGATCCGGCCGGCATTGCCGATGTCGTGCTGGAATCGGCGCTGACCACCATCCAGGACTGCGAGGATTCGGTGGCGGCCGTCGATGCCGAGGACAAGGTGCTGGTCTACCGCAATTGGCTCGGCCTGATGAAGGGCGACTTGGCGGAGGAGATCACCAAGGCCGGCAAGAGCTTTGTCCGGAGGCTCAACCCCGACCGCGCCTATACCGCGCCCGATGGCGGCACGCTGATCGTGCCCGGCCGCTCGCTGATGCTGGTCAGGAATGTCGGCCACCTCATGACCAATCCGGCGATCCTCGACCGCGACGGCAACGAGGTGCCGGAAGGCATCATGGATGCGGCACTGACGGCGCTGATCGCGCTGCACGACATCGGCCCGCGCGGGCGCCGCGGCAATTCTCGCGCCGGCTCGATGTACATCGTAAAACCCAAGATGCATGGACCCGACGAAGTCGCCTTCGCCGTTGAGATTTTCGACCGCGTCGAAGCGCTGCTCGGCATGGCGAAAAATACCATCAAGATGGGCATCATGGACGAGGAGCGGCGCACCACCATCAATCTCAAGGAGGCGATCCGCGCCGCCAGGGACCGCGTCGTCTTTATCAACACCGGCTTCCTCGACCGCACCGGCGACGAAATCCACACTTCGATGGAAGCAGGCCCGATGATCCGCAAGGGCGACATGAAGCAGGCCGCCTGGATTGCCGCCTACGAAGCCTGGAACGTCGACGTCGGCTTGGAATGCGGGCTGGCCGGCCACGCCCAGATCGGCAAGGGCATGTGGGCGATGCCCGACCTGATGGCGGCGATGCTGGCCGAGAAAATAGCGCACCCCAAGGCCGGCGCCAACACCGCCTGGGTGCCGTCGCCGACGGCGGCAACCCTGCACGCCACGCACTACCACAAGGTCGATGTCCAGGCCGTGCAGAAGGCGCTGAAAAGCCGGCCCAAGGCCAGGGTCGACGACATCCTGTCGGTGCCGGTAGCAAGGCGGCCGAACTGGTCGCCTGAAGACATCCAGAAGGAACTCGACAACAACGCGCAGGGCATTCTGGGCTATGTCGTGCGCTGGATCGACCAGGGCGTCGGCTGCTCCAAGGTGCCCGACATCCACGACGTTGGCCTGATGGAGGACCGCGCCACGCTGCGCATCTCCTCGCAGCACATCGCCAACTGGCTGCATCACCGCGTCTGCACGTTCGAGCAGGTGATGGAAACGATGAAGCGCATGGCGGCGATCGTCGACCGCCAGAACCAAGGCGATCCGCTCTACCGGCCGATGGCGCCGGATTTCGACAACTCCATCGCCTTCCTCGCCGCCTGCGATCTCGTGTTGAAGGGCCGCGTCCAGCCCAATGGCTACACCGAGCCGGTGCTGCACGCGCGGCGACTGGAGCTGAAGGCGAAGCAGGGCACCTGAAGCGAAGACATGGGAGCCGGCGTCCCCCTCCCCCTTGAGGGGAGGGTGGCCCGAAGGGCCGGGAGGGGTCCTGCATGAAGTGCGCGACTCCCATTCCGGCGACAAGAACGGGGACGAGGATTGTCTTAGCGACCGATACTCGGTGCCATCTTGATCGGCCGCATATGACGCAGACGTTACAGGCAGAGCACGTCACCGGCGACCCCACCCGGCCGCTTCGCGGCCACCCTCCCCTCTGTTTGGACCGGGGACATCGCGAACAGGTGTGCGAGGACATCGCGAACAGTTTG
>NZ_SUEG01000281.1 GCF_005063415.1 Mesorhizobium sp. | reverse complement strand
CGCCCAGGCCGGCGGGCAGCTTCTCTTTCATCTCATCAGCCGGCTCTACGAGCGCACCTCCATCATCGTCACCACCAACCTGGATTTCGGCGAATGGCCGAGTGTCTTTGCCAGCGATGCCAAGATGACGACGGCGCTGCTCGACCGGCTCACTCATCATTGCGAGATCATCGAGACCGGAAACGAATCCTGGCGCTTCAAGAACCGCGCCTGACGGACCTCTGCAGACCACCGCCCAAAACATCCGCACTCGCCGGGCTGCGCAACCCCGACCAGCTCCGCCCGGCGAGCGCTGCTCGTCGCGCCTATGCAAAGGGGGGCAATATTGGACGCCGATCAGGGGTCAAAGTTCGGCGCCGATTGACAGCGTTGAAGCCTAAGGGCAAGGCGCATATGCCCTCCGAGTTCGGGGTGAAGGTGTCGGTGGCCACTACGCTGAAGCGCTCCAAGGGTGGCCAGTTCGCCCTGCATGCAAAAGCACTGCCCGGCAATCCCTATGAAGGCCACACGCTGGCAAGCGTCATCCCCGACATGGAAAAGACCATCGGCAACGAGATCGGCCGCCTGCTCGCCGACGCCGGCTATCGCGGTCACAACGCACCGCAGAGCCACAAGTTCAGGGTCTTCACCGCCGGCCAGAAGCGCCGCGTCACCCCAGCCATCAAGCGCCAGATGCGGCGGCGGTCGGCGGTCGAGCCCGTCATCGGCCACATCAAGAGCGACCACAGAATGGGCCGCAACTACCTCGCTCACACCCAGGGCGATGCCCTCAACGCGCCGCAGCCGGTTACAACTTCTCCCTCCTGCTCAGGTGGCTGAAGCAATTTTTGTGGCTCTTGATTGCCGCGTTCCTGAACCGGCCGAAGCAGCTTGCCGCTTAGCGGTCAAGATTGCTCACAGTCGACCAGATATCCCCAACGCCTTCTCTATCTCGGATGTCGAGGTGACACGGGAGATCTGGTATCCGACAATATCGCCCGCGGCGAGTGCGACCGCCGAGATGTCACCAGTAACTGCCTTGTTCTTGGGGCCTCCGGACGCGTAATTCACCCCAATGCCAAAATCATATCCTTCGGAATAGGCCACTTTGACTTGGTCGGGCAGTGCCATAACATATCCTCGCGGTTTAGTTGTCCGTGCTTAGCTAGAATGGGTTTGAACGGGGCTCCAACTGCTCGCGGCTTTGTTGCTACCAGTGTCCCCCGGGTTTCCAGAGGTCGAGGGCGGCGTCGAACCCGCGCTGACCATCCAAATCCAGGGAGTCCCTGATCTTTTTCGCGCCGGGTCCTAGCAGCGTGTTGCCGAGCGAGCCCTTGTCCGCGGGGCCATACAAGCCAGATGCAATATCAAAGCCCAACCACGCCACGCCAGGTGGGAGAAGCCTCCGAGCTTCGGCGGCAGCAGAATCCTGCTTTAGCACCGACCCGTTGCGCTTAGCCGCATCCATGTTGTTGTTGCGCTGCAGGCAGTAGGTGGCCGCGACTTTGAATCCGGCGCTCGCTGCCGGCGTGAGCAAGTCCTGCAGGCTCTGTGCGCCCGGTCCCCACAACGTGTTCACGTTCATCGCCGCCATACCGATATTGAAGCCGCGCTGCCCTTCGTCAGACGGTTGCTCGGCGCGAATGAGGAAAGCCAACGGGTCTCTTTCGACGATCTTGGTTCCTCGTGCTGCGAGGTCGTCGTACACACCCTCGAGCCGCTTTGGCATCTCAGGTGCTGACGCCATGATGACCGGGAACTTGGCTTCTTTCGGATAATCCAGGGCAAAGGACGCAGTATCGGTCACGGCGTCCAGGTCCTTCAGCAGGTCTGCGCGATATTTGACGAGGGTTGCCATCTCGTCCGTATCGGGCTTTTCGGTGAACTGCTCGCGATGCGTGAAGATGAAATCGAGGTTGTTTAGTTCTGTCCAGATTATGTTCCGCTGCTTAGCGCAGTAGGCGAGGACATCCATCTGGTGCTGCAGGTCGATGTAGTTTGGTTGGGCCGGCAGGTCCAGGATGCTGTAGCGATCGAGCACGACAGCATAGGGAACGGCATTGCCTTTTACGGTTGCTGCAAAGGTGCGGGCTATTTCCTGCACCTTCTCAAGGGACGTCGGGTCTTCCGGGACGACGCCGCCCTCGCGATAAACGCGGATCTTTAGGGACTTGCTTTCCATTGCACTTTTGAATTCCGTGCTGAAGCTGCCCTGGGCACTAAACAGACCGTAGCTGCCCTTCACTGAAGCTGACAAAGACTGCTGCTCGGATTTCGAGCTTGTGAAGACCTCAACGGTCGCGAAGAATCGCCCGCCCGTCCTCATTCCTCGGACGAACGAATCCCCATACATTTCCTGGAAGCGATCCGGACTGCGCTCGAGGACGCGCTTGGCATCATCCTTCAATATCGGCTCCTTAATCTGGGAAAATGCCAGAGTGACCTTTACCGATATGAGTAGGAACACCGAGTTTGAGTGCACGTGGGTGTTACGGGCAAAATCCATGCTGGCTGAGGCACTGAAGAGCCCTACCCCTCCACTTGCCTTGACCGATACTCCTAGAGACTCCTGCATATCTTCGTCCGTGGAGATCTGCATCATCTCGAAGCTGACCACGCTGCCGCTGGCATTCGGAACGGTCGTAACCTCGCCGCTGACGCCCACGTTGCGTGTGTCGGCACTGGGTGAATCCAAGCCAATGCCGTAGTCCATGCCTTCGTGGTAGATAATCAGGTCGTCTGCCATCGTGTTCACCAGCCTGTTGATTGCGTCGTGCTTGTGCGTTCGCTTGAAGACCCGAGTGAGTCTGGATCAACGAGCTCGGAGTCGCGACGAAACGGCGATAGAGCCCCAATCCCCGTC
>NZ_SUEG01000280.1 GCF_005063415.1 Mesorhizobium sp. | reverse complement strand
CCGGGGCGGTACCGGTCCCCGTTCACAAACTCGCGGCGGTTGTCCGGCTGCGCCTTAAAAGCCATCTTTCCATCGCGACTATCGAGGAGCTGATCGTGGACGAAGCCGAGTGTCGCCATCTGCCCATGCTGTTCGAACTGCCGGGAACGGAAGCGGCTGTAGTTTCATCCGCTCTGGGTCGTGCGACTTGAAGGCTAGGCGATTTGGCATTGGGCTCGGCTAGAGGGAGCCCGCCGCGTCCGCCCGCACTGGGAACAGTCTATGACCAGCAGCAGCTCAATGAGTGGCATTGCCTATCCTGGCGACCTGATTTTGTTGAAGCAGGTCTTTGATCGTGTATGCGCCGAGGAAGGCATTCCAGTAGGAAGCGAGCAGGCGGAGCGCCTGAGCGTCAGCGCAATGGAACTCTTCTCGGAGGGCGAGTTCGAGGAGGCAGTTCTTTATGAACCCCTTCGACTTTATGCCCGATTGTAGCGCGGAAAGCCCCATGATCTCCCATCATCAGGAAATCCTGACGAGCGTTGTCGCTCGGTACGAAATCCTTGTGTCGATACAGGACAGGATCGTTGAACGCGACCGGCGCTTCGGTGAACCTGCCGAAACGGACGAAGCCGTTTTGAAGTGGCTGTTGGTCTCACTAGGGAAGGCCCGTATTGCCTTGGAGCGCGAGATCGGGCCGACGTTCAGTTTCCACTCTAATCGGTGGCCCGCCGCCCCGGAGGGATAGGCGACGGACCCCAAACAGTGGCTGCACCGAGACGGATCGACCGCTGCGAATGGTTAACCGGCGAAGGATTGCATTTGTTCCCGAATGCGTGTGGCGCTACGACTGTGTAGGCAGCCCGCTCTTCCCGCTCTAAGTGCTTAACCAGCGAGAGCAGGAGGTAGCTGAGGAGCCCTCGGTACGCTTTCGTATCGAATTGATCCTTAAGACTACGGTAGTATCATCAAACGCTTACAACCGGGGGGTTGGATGGGCTTTGCAAGGATCGATCCAGTGTTGCAGGAGGCAATTAATGCGGTCCTCAACAGGGCTGACTGGGAGGACACAATATCGATTTCTGTCGCGTTACGCCGGGTTCGGGAGGCGGCACCTCATTTGGTCGCGACAGACCAAGAGATAAGAGACGCCATAGTCGAAGTTGCCGATGCCCTTCGGCTGCCAGTAGCGGACAATGCCACGTAGTATGCACTGGCATTCCCGATGGCTCAGAAATCCATCTAACCAAAAAGGACCCAAGTGGAAGAAGGCTGTGCAGCTCTGCACGGAGGCATTGGCGGGCCGAGCGTCACCAGAAGAGGCACATATGGCCCTTCGAGGCTGCTAAGAAGGAGGATGCTACAGCCCTCTATTCCTCTATTTAGGGCTCGGTGTGCCCGATGTTCGGTCCCGCCTCCACATCGTGGCGCGTGCCCCTCATAGGAACATCGCCAAGGACGGATGAGCATCGCGTGCCGCAGCCTTCCGACTGATCCTTCGCGGCAATCGCCGTCACGACTAAACCGAATGCAAGCGAAATGGCGAGGGCGACACCCATTGGGAGATGATGCATGCCTGCCCGCCTACCGAGCGTTTCGAAGACGGTCGATAAACGTTTGGAGACAGTCCCATCACGGCCTCAAACATGCCCAACGAACCGTTGCGCGGCGTCATCCGTGAAGCCATTTGGGGAAGACGAAACCCTTTAGTCGCCCTACATTCCCCTCATGGAAACCCATTGGTTCGTCCCCCCGGTGTTCGTAAGGACTGAAGCCGGTGACAGGCATAGCTGCAACAATGCGAGGGCAGCCCTTGAGCAGCTAAAGACGTGGACCCGGAGAGGACCTCGCTGGCACAAGGCGGTGACCCTCTGCCTGTCGGCTGTGGAGGGCGATCCGATTGACTCTCACGTGATACGAACGGCATTTGAGGCTGCCGCTAAGGAGGCCAAAATGTATCTCTCCCCTGAGTAGTAGGTGTCATGGCTACCCATTGGTTCTCCCTCCGGTCCACGTCAAGACCGACCGTCCTGGGGTCACCTACGGGTGCAACAATGTCGAGGGTGCCGCAGAGGAACTCCTGAAGTGGACCAAGATGGGACCTAAGCGGAGGAAGGCGGTGCAAGTTTGCATCCACGCCGTCGAGGGACCGGGCGACCCGGGCCCGCAAGGCTTTCAAGGCTGCTGCCAAGGAGGAGGGGGTGCTGACGCAGAACAACTAGCACGCAGCTGGTCGGCCACCCCTACACCGGATTGGTGCTTTAGGGTGCCCAAACTGATCAGACAAATTCACTGATACTGCGGGTTCACCGGGCTTTGGGCGTGCCCCCTTCGGCCTACGACAGGGTTGATCCGCGTGAGGCGTGCGGGGCCAGATTCTCAATCGCCGACACCTGCAAGCCCGTAGGGCGGCCTACGTGATCGTTAACTATTTTCGGGACTCTCCGGCTCGAAAGGCGTAGCCTGCTTTGATCGGCGATAAACGTTAAGGGCATCGCTGGCTGAGAGCGAGCATCGCGCTCCCGCCCCAATTCGGGAGGGAGCCATGATGAGCAGCCCCAACACTTCAAAAATTGGCCTCGCCTACTCAGACCGTGACCGCGGGCAGCCAATTCATAGCCCAGAAACTGCGTATAGAAACGAACTGCTGCGGCGCATGTCTCCGGCCGACCTGCAATTGCTCAGCCCTCACCTTCACAGCAGCTTTCTGCCATTGAGGTCCCAGCTCGAAACCGCAAACGCCGCGATCGAGGCCGTCTACTTCTTTGAGACGGGGATCGGCTCGGTGGTGGCGAAACTCCGGCCGGAGGTCGACGCCGAAGTTGTAGTCATTGGTTTCGAGGGCATGACCGGCTCGGCGCTGATCATGGGCGGCGATCGCTCCCAGCATGATTGTTACATTCAGGTGGAGGCCGAGGTTGTCAGCATGGACGCCGAGCCATTCACAAA
>NZ_SUEG01000027.1:49535-49824 GCF_005063415.1 Mesorhizobium sp. | reverse complement strand
CACGGAAGTGGTGCGCGACATGCTGCGCCTGCGCGCCGAGACGGCGAAGCTGCTCGGCTATGCTTCCTACGCCGCATTGAAGCTCGATGATACCATGGCCAAGACGCCGGAGGCGGTGCACGCGCTGCTCGATCCAGTTTGGGAAAAGGCGGTGGAAAGGGCCGCAAGCGACCAGGCCGAATTGCAGCGGCTGGCGGCCGAGGCCGGCAGCAATGAGAAATTCGCCGCCTGGGACTGGCGCTTCTATCAGGAGAAGCTGCGCGCAGAGAAATTCGCCTTCGACGAGGCC
>NZ_SUEG01000027.1:25125-49525 GCF_005063415.1 Mesorhizobium sp. | reverse complement strand
GTGGTGAAGAATGCCGACGGCAGCGAGCGCGGCCTGTTCCTCGCCGATTATTTCGCGCGACCCTCGAAGCGCTCCGGCGCCTGGATGAGCGCGCTGAAATCCGGCTACAAGCTTGGCGATGGCTCCAAGCCGGTCATCTACAACATCATGAACTTCGCCAAGCCGCCGGCCGGCGAGGCAGCCTTGCTGTCGGTCGACGAGGCCAGGACCCTGTTCCACGAATTCGGTCACGCGCTGCACGGCATGCTGACCAACGTTACCTGGCCATCGGTCGCTGGCACCTCGGTCAGCCGCGATTTCGTCGAGCTGCCTTCGCAGCTCTACGAACACTGGCTGACGGTGCCGGCGGTGCTGGAAAAGCATGCCCTGCATGTCAAGACCGGCAAGCCGATGCCAAAGGCCCTGGTCGACAAGATGCTGGCGGCGCGTACTTTCGGCGCCGGCTTCGCCACGGTCGAGTTCACCGCCTCGGCCTTGGTCGACATGGCCTACCATGCGCGGCGGGACGCGCCGCAGGAGCCGCTCCGTTTCGAAACCGAAACGCTCGAAGGGCTCAACATGCCCGACACCATCGCCATGCGTCACCGCACCCCGCATTTCGGCCATATTTTTGCCGGCGATGGCTATTCGGCCGGCTACTATTCCTACATGTGGTCGGAAGTTCTCGACGCCGACGCTTTCGCCGCCTTCGAGGAAACAGGCGATCCCTTCAACCCGGCGCTGGCCGAGCGGTTGCGCAAGAACATCTACGCCGCCGGCGGCTCGAAGGACCCGGAAGAACTCTACACCGCCTTCCGCGGCAAGATGCCTTCCCCGGAAGCGATGATGGCCAAGCGCGGGCTGGTGTGATGCATGCCCGCTCTTGTCACCGTTCTCTTTCCATCTGATTGATGTCGGCTGTCATGGCGTCGGGTTGCGCACCGCCTGATCCGGTTTCCGCCGGTCCGGCTCGGCCTCGTTGGCCGCGGCCGCATCGTTGAGGTGGTTGCACTTAATGCGGTCTCCATCGTTCCGGCCAAAGGAGCCGCGTTCATGGCGGCGCTACGGGCTGTGCCGGGGGTAGGCAACGACAGCTTGCGCGCTATGCTGATCGGCGCTGCCGCATCTGGACCGCGCCTTGCGACGACCGCTACGGAAATAAATCTCTCCGTCGCGAACTGTCAGCCCCGCCAACGGAAGGCGGGGCTGGTAAGTTGATTGTCCCGGCAAGCTTTCTTGCCGGGGCGATTGGCCTAGGCAGGCACAAAGCCAAAATAGGCTTTGTAGGAAGCCCCGTCGCCGGAAATCAGGGGCGTTTCCACTTTGAACCCAATCCCGCTGAAGGTGGTATTGTTCGTGCGTGCCGCGAGCAACACCATCTGCTTTGCGGAGATGGTCACTGTCGCGCTCCCGATCCTGTCATCGCCCCAATCGAAGAGATCGCTGATGGCGCCGCCGATCGATGGCATCAAGGTTCCCAGGGCCGGGCCGGCTATAGCAGCAATGATAGGTCCCGCTACCGGAATGAGGCCCAAAGCCAGCGTACCGGCCGTATGGACGCCCATGACGATCTTCTGCACCTCGTCCTTGTATTTGTTGGGATCGCCAAAATCGTTTTCCATCAGCACCGTACCGATATTGATGCCGTAGGGCTTGCCTCGATAGACCTCCATCAGGTCGGGTCTTGTATCTCCCGCATCGACGTCGCCATAGACCTGGCTGCGCTTGGTGTCGGCGATCTGCGGGGTTGTCACGCTGACGATGACATAGGGCTCGTCCGCGCTCGACCCCTGATCCCAGTCGGTCTCGCCGAAGCAATGGAGGCCGGTATAGTGGACGACGACATCTCGAAGGTCGATCGCGCCGGTGTCGGGCCACCAGTATATGCCACCGTTTTCAAACAGATTGGCACGGCCACCATCGGCGAATTCGGTCTCGTCGGTCGTGGGATAGCCCAGATATGACTGTTCCCAGCCCAGGCTCTCCCACTTCTTGCGGATGTCACCGTACACCACGTTGGCTCCTGTGCTCGGTGTCCAGTAGATCGAGCCGGCATTGGCAAAATGGTTGTAGCGCCCGACGCCGTCGGGAGTTCCGGTTTCGTCGGTCACCGGATAGCCGAGAACCGAGCGCTCCCAGCCCATTGCTGCCCATTTGCCGCGAATTGCCCCCCAAATCGCTTGAGCACCGGTGTTCGGTGTCCAGTAGATCGAGGCGGTATTGTTGTTGAAGTGATTGTATCGGCCGACGCCGTCGGGAGTTCCGGTTTCGTCGGTGCAGGGAATGCCCCACGCGAGACCGCCAAGCGCAATCCACTTCCTGTAGATTTCGCCATGGATCTCAAAGGCGTCGTGCATGGCATCGTTGTAGCAAATGCATGAGCCGTTCTTGAGATACCAGGCTTTTCCAGTGTCTTTCCTGTCGATCTCGGCGAAGCCCGCGCCTCCAAGGGAGTTGTACTTTTGCTGTATGACAGCTTCGGGCGAGAGGAGCGACCAAGGCCCGATCCTGAGCTGGTCGGAAAGTCTTGTGGCTCCAGCGCGGATGGTGCCGGCACGCACTCTCGAAGTTGCTCTGGCAGTATACGGCATGACCTTTTTCCTTCCTGTGAGTGTTGGTATCGGGGGCTTCAGGCCTCCGGCGATCGGTTTTGATCGACGGGCTGAGGTTCCCAGACCGCGACTTACGGACGGCTTACGGAGTTCCGAGCTGCGCCAGAGCAATTCCAGGAAAAGTGTGGAACGGTTTTCCCGGGAAAAGCGCGTAGCGCTTTCCCTAGGGAATTGCGCAAAAATAAAGAGATAGAGCGGTTCGGCGTTTCCGTGAAACGATGAACCGGTCTAGAGAAACGGGCGCACGAGCGAACGCAGCAAAGGCGAGGGCTCGTCATCGCCGGTCGAAGCGAGCGCGCGTTCATAGCGCCGGTAATCCTCGATGGCGCCGGCATGGTCGTTCCTGGAGAGGCTCTCCTGGATGAGCGTGCCATGGAGTTTGGCCGATTCCGGGTAGAAATCGAGCGCACGCCGGCACGCCTGGCGTGCCCGATCCGCGTTGCCTTGGCTCTGCCAGTGTTTGGCGATCCGCACGGCAAGCTCTACAAACCCGTCCCGCACCCGGTCGGCCGCAGCGTTCGACCAGGCGGGCGTCGGGCCATTCGAGAAAAGCGGGCCGACAAAGCCTTCCAGCAGCATTTCCTGCTCCTCCATTGCGCTGTCTCTTTGGCCCGACAGGACGCGTTTCAGCCGGTCTTCCCAATCCTGCAGATCGATCCAGACCTTGTCGGCAGCGAGCCGCAAACGGCCTTCTCTCAGCGTTACGAGTTCGCCTTGCCCGAGCAATTTGCGCAAACGATGTAGCGCCTGCTCCAAGGCCGCTTTGGCCTGGTCGCCGTCGAGGTCGGGCCAGAGCCAATCCTGCAGGGTTTCCACAGAACAGACCTGGTCCCTCGACAGGCAGATAATGCGCAATATGTCGAGCGCGCGGGTAGGTTTGGCACCGGGCGCGACCTCGGCGCCATCGATCTCGAGGCGGAAGCCTCCCATCAAGTGGATCCTGAGCGGCCAAGGCCACTGGGCGGGTCGGCCGGCGGGCGGGACCAGATATCGCGCCCGAACGACGCGGCGGCAGAGATCGATGTCGATCTTTCGCTCAAGCGCGTCGGCGACCAGATCGGCCAATAAGTCCGGCAGGTTGAGCAGGATTGCGGAGGGGTTTACCTCGCGCAACGCCTCCATGAATTCAGTCAGACGAGCGCCATAGGGCGCGCCGCCGTTCCACTTCTGCTCCAGGGCCTGGGCGGCCAGAATGCTCAGTTCGACACGCTGGCGGGGGCCGCCGCTCAGCCTTTCGACGATTTCCTGAAGTAGCGCAATGGCCTCCGCCGGACGCCGATCGGCCAACAGGACCTGGTATTTGGTGACGTAATGCGGCCAGCGTTCGATCATCGGCTCATTCGCCCGCTCGATGGCATCCATGAAGACATCGCAGTCGAGATAGGCCTTGACGAAGTCGCCGTTGCGCGTGTGCATCGCCGCGTGGCAGTCGGCGACTACAGCGACCTGGGTGGTGAACCTGCTGTCCGCAATCTCGCCCAGCCGGGAGACGAGCGCATTGAATTCCGAGAACTTGTTGTGAAGCTTCATCAGCAATTGAAGCTGATAGAGGGCGCTGAACTCGACGCCCCGCAAGGCATGTTGCTCCCCTATGGTCGTGGCTCGTCGCAAGGCATCCTCGGCCGAGTCGTAGACAAAGCCGCGCCGCGAATAGGGGAAGTAACGGCCGCTGGCCGAGCCAAAGGACACCAGCCACATGCCGAGCACCAGCGGCGGGATATCCGGATGTTCGAGATCGGCGGCAACGCTGTCCACGGCATTGGCAAAAATGTCGCGCTGCCCCGACGAGGTCGCGTAGTCGATGAGCGCTTCGCTTGCCAGCAGGCGCAACTCGACCGAATCCTCGATCGGCAGACGTATCAGGCGCTGCTGGATATCATTCACGAGGCGCTTCGCGTCGTGGGCGTCGAATTCGCCAGGTTCGGCGAAATCGACGGCCCGCAGGATGCCGAGCCTGACCATCATGAGTTCCTCCGGATCCAACTCCGGCAGTCGCTTGGCAAGAAGCTGTGAGGCTCGGCGTGTCCAATCCGCCAGCCCCTCATGCGTACGCCAGCTGGCGGTCTTGACCACGACCGCCCGCGCGACCGTCAGGCATTGGCCGCGCATGTCGGTGTTCTCGAATGCTTGCCATGCCTTGGAGAAGTGCGGTTCGGCCTTCGCATCGTCCGATCCGAAGGCGACGCCCAGCCAATAATGGACCCACCCGTCCATCTGGTCGGGCGGCAGCCTGTTGCACCATTCGACGAAGCTGGCCCGGCGCCCTTGCGAGAGAACGCCGTTGGCGCACTCCAGAATGAGCTGGCGTGCCAGCGGCCAGGCGCCCGCCTGCAACGCCAAGACGATTGCCGCGTCGGTTTTGCCTGCCTCGTGCAGGACCTTTGCTGCCTGCTCGCGCAGCCTGGAACGGTCCGCTTCCGTCACGCGCCGGTCCAGTAGGCCGGCAAGGTATTCGCGCAACAAGTCATGCAGCTGGAAGGCGGCACCGCCCGGACCGTCGCGCGTGATCAGCAACTGGCGATGCTGCAGCCGCTCCAGCAGGCGAGCAGCCTGCGGCGAGCCCAGGAACGCATCGGCAAGCTCCGTGCTGATCTCCGGCAGAACGTTGAGCCTGATAAGCAGATCCTGGTCCTCCGGCGCGATGTCGCGCAGGAAATAACGTCCGACAATCTCCCGAAGGCCGGCGCCTCCGGCAAGGCCGGTCTGCGAGAGCGGGTAGTACATTCCGGCATTGGCCAGCAGGAGAAGGCCCACCGCCCAGCCGCGCGCCTCCGAAATGTCGCCGACCTCGGACGGCGATTGCGAGCGGGCAGCGACGAGGTTGCGTGCCTCCGCAGGCGAAAACTCCAGCAGCGTTTGGTTGAGGACCGGCAACTGTCCCGACAGCACGAGGTCGGCGACATCGCCCTCGGGCAGCATCCGCGATGTGCAGATGCAGCGGATGGTGTTGGGGCGTTCGCGCAACAGGATCGCCAGCGTCCGGCGGAAGCCTGGCGCGTCGGCACGATGCAGATCGTCGAGGACCAGGATCGTGCCGGGATCAAGCCGCGAGAAATAGGTGCGGAAGAACAGCCGCGCGAAATCGTCGGAATTGTCGGCATATTCCGGACCGAAGACGGGCATGCCGGCATGCCTGCCGTCGAGCGACAGCGTCAGATAGTGGAAAAGGCGCGCAACGTCCTGGTCCTCGGTGTCGACCCGATACCAGTTGTACGCCGATTCGCCTTGCTTCAGCCCGCCGTGTTCCAGCCCGCCTTGTTCCAGAAAGTCGATCACCGCGGTGGTCTTGCCGTATCCACCAGGCGCCGCCAGCCAGCATGCACCGCTGTCGAGGGCCTGAGAAAGCAGCGCCACTACGCGCGGACGGCTGACAATTCCCACTGGCCGGGGTGCCGAGAGCTTTGCTATCTCGCGCGGCGCGTCCCGGAAGGATTTATCCATCGTAAGGATTCTCGCAGCGCAGTCGTCTCGCGAAAACAGGTAATCGGTTCGCCCGCAACAACAAATCGCCGGCCGGCGTTGTGCTCGCCTGACGTGCCGTGCTCGCCGGCAAGGTCGCGGTTATCCCTTGTGTGACATGATATGCGAAACCCCGACACTCACGTCGGCGGTGTGTCTTGCCATCACTGCGTTCATTCGCATTGCAATCTTCGCATAGCCGTTTCGTTCCTGGTCGGTAACTTCCGAGGGCTTGAAGAGCCAAGGAAGGGGTGCAACCTGCGCGTCCTCGAAATTGGCCGGCAGATTCGATGGCAAGGCCTTTTTTCCCAAAGGCAGCTCTAGCCCAAGGTCACTAAATTCCTCCTCGAGACTGGCGTGCAGATGAGAAAGCACCACATAGATCGCCAGCCTTGATCTAGTCCTTTCTGTGTTGTTTTGATCGTACTCTTGAAGAACCTCATCGAACGATGGCGATACGTCGGTTTCAGCAGCGGTAGCTCGTGTTGCAACAGCACCGGCCAGGGCAGTCGCTGCCACTCCTGTAAGACCTACAAAATCACGTCTTGTCGTGCTGGTCATAGTGAATTCCCCTCGGTTTTGAAGACGGGCCAAGTCTGGCAAGGACGAGGCGCAGTGGCAATAGGCCGCATACTTTACTGGTGTAGAGGACCTTTACGTCGCCGATGTGAATCCACCCGGCGATGACAGTGCCAAGCCGGCAGAGGCTCGTGATGCATTCGGTTGCTTCAGCTGAGGATAGCCATGGAATCCAAGCGGGTCTTCGCGGGTCTTCGGCATGCAACCAGGCAAGGGATTCGAAAAATCCGCTGGTGGAGCTGAGGAGGATCGAACTCCTGACCTCGTCATTGCGAACGACGCGCTCTCCCAGCTGAGCTACAGCCCCGTCCAGCGGATGGGGCTTTTATCGGCCGCTGCGGTTTCCTGTCAAGGCTGCGCTTGCTGCCGAAATGCCGTTCGGCCGTTCGGCCGGCTTCGCCATGCGGCGGAAGGCGGCTCTTGCCGCTTTCCCCCACAGTGGCTACATGTCGGGCGTTCGCAAGGAGCAACCGATGATCGCAGTCTTTTATACGCTGCATGCCGCGATTAATATCTATTGGTACATTGTGATTGGTGCGGCTATCTTCTCGTGGCTTTACGCCTTCAACGTCGTCAACTCGCGCAACCAGCTTGTCGACTCTATCGGCAACATGCTTTATCGGCTGACCGAGCCGGCATTGCGGCCGATCCGCCGCGTCCTCCCGGACCTTGGCGGGATCGATATCTCGCCCATCATTCTGTTGCTTGCGCTAACATTTATCAGCGTGTTCCTAGACACGACCGTTCAGCCGATGTTCGGTATCGGATCGATGTGAGTCACGGGACGAACCGTTTCTTTCGACTTCGCGCCGACGGCATCGACCTTTTCGTCCGGCTGACGCCGAAAGCGGCGATGGACAGGCTGGAGGGCATCGAAACATCGGCGGATGGGCGAAGCTATCTAAAAGCCCGCGTCCGCGCCGTGCCGGAAAACGGAGCCGCCAATCGAGCGCTGGAAAAGCTGGTCGGCAAGGCGCTTGGCGTGCCGGCATCGGGCGTCTCGATCGTCGCCGGCGGCACCGCTCGGCTGAAGACACTGCGCGTGCTTGGCGATCCCGCGGCGCTAGCGAAACGCATCGATACGCTGGGCACGCCTGCGCCATGATCTCGGCTCGCTCACCTGCCCCCGCAGAAAAAAGGCCGGGCTGCAAAGCCCGGCCAGATGTGAAGGTCGAAAACCTTCAGAGGGGAACGCGCCGGACGAATGGGAGGAAACATCCGACGCGGATTGCATATGGGTTGGCGTCGACGTCGTTTCAATGAGGTCGGGGAACCACCGATCAGGCTTTTAAACATCTCGATTATCTGATCAGCAGCTCGACGAGGCCGATCCGTCCTATCGCGACCGATGCGGCAGGACACGCACCGCAACCCCGACCGGAAGCTCAATATGACCACTACTCGAGTCCTGTTCTTCGATGTTCTGGGAACCGTCGTTGACTGGCGCAGCGGTATCGCAAGGGAGGCCGGCGCCTTCCTCGCGCGAAATGGTGCACAGCAGGTCGATCCCGGTGAATTCGCCGATGCGTGGGCGGCGCGCTATGACGCTTCGACCGAGGCGGTGCGAACAGGGCACCGGCCTTTCGTTTCACTCGACGTGATCAACCGGGAGAATCTGGACGCCACTCTCGTCCAGTTCGGGCTGACCCCATCCGAGCTGCCGGCCGCCGAAGTTGAGGAACTTAACCTCGCCTGGCACCGGCTGGAGCCGTGGCCCGATTCGCTGAAAGGCCTTGCGAGGCTGAAGGAACGCTTCATCATCGCGCCCTTGTCGGGAGGCAATACCCGGCTGTTGCTGGATATGGCCAAGCGCGCCGGCCTGCCTTGGGACACCGTCCTTGGCTCGGATGTGTTCGGCACCTACAAGCCTGCGCCGCATGCTTATCTCCGCGCAGTGGAGATCCTGGAGGTGCGACCTTCGGAGGCCATGTTAGTCGCCGCGCATAATGACGACCTGGCCGCGGCACGAAGGTGCGGTATCGGAACCGCCTTTGTTGCTCGGCCAAAAGAGCATGGCCCGGGGCAGACGACCGATCTCTCGCCTCTTGAGAGCTGGGACTTTGTGGCCGACGACCTTGTCCATCTCGCCGATGTTCTCCCGTAGGCACAGGGCAAAAAACCTAAGCGATGTCGTCGCGGATGCAGGCCTTCAGATTGCCCTTGGCTGTCGCCCTCAGTGGCGGCACAGCCCCGGCGCAAGCCGCCAGCGCGAACGGGCAACGGGTTCGGAAAACACAGCCCGACGGCGGGTTCGCCGGACTGGGAATATCGCCCTTGAGCACCTGCCGGCCTTGCCTGGCCAGCGGATCGAGCGACGGAATGGCTGACAGCAGCGCGCGCGTGTAGGGATGCTGCGGCCGGGCATAGAGTTCGGCCGCCGGCGCAACCTCCATGATGCGCCCGAGATAGAGCACGATGACCGTGTCGCAGATGTACTCGACTACGGCCAGATCGTGCGAAATGAACAGCATGGTCAGCCCAAGCCGGAGCTGCAGGTCGCGCAACAAATTGATGATTTGCGCCTGGATCGAGACGTCGAGTGCCGAGACCGGCTCGTCGGCGACGATGAATTCCGGCTCGAGCGTCAGCGCACGGGCGATGCCGATGCGCTGGCGCTGGCCACCCGAGAATTCATGGGCATAGCGGTCATAGGCGTCGACCGGCAAGTCGACCGCGGCAAGTGCCTTCTCGGCCTTCGCCCGCCGCTCGGACTTCTTGCCAATGACTTGAATGTCCAGGCCTTCGGTGAGGATCTGCCCTATCGTCATGCGGGGCGACAGGCTGGCGAAGGGATCCTGGAAAATATACTGCATCTTGCGTCGCTGGCGGCGCAACTGGGCGGCACCCAGCTTGGTGATGTCGGTGCCCCCATAGTTGATTTGGCCGGATGTCGGCTCGATCAGACGCAGCACCGAGCGGCCGATCGTGGTCTTGCCGGAGCCGGATTCGCCGACCAGGCCGACCACCTGGCCGCGCGCGACATCAAAGGAAATATCCTCCAGCGCCCGGACCACCGGGCCCCGCGAGAACGCTGTCGGCGCAAAATACTTGGTCAGGTTTTTGACCGAAAGGAAGGGGGCGTCCACCATCAAAGCTCCTCCCAACGCAGGCAGCGGCTTTGCTGCGTCGGCGTCGCCGCAAACAAGGGCGGGACCGCGGCGCGGCAGGCAGCGATAGCCATCGGGCAGCGCGGTGCGAAGGAACAGCCCTTGGGCAGCAAGGCGAGCGAGGGAACATTTCCGGCAATGGTCGGCAGCGGCGTTCCCGCCGCCTTCAGCGCCGTGGCCTGGCCGAGCCGCGGCACCGAGCGCATCAACCCCGCCGTATAGGGATGACGCGGACGGGTGAACACTTCGCTCACCGGACCTGTTTCGACGATACGCCCGGCATACATCACCGCTACCCGGTCGGCGATTTCGGCGACGACGCCGAGATTGTGAGTGACGAACAGGATGCCCATGCCGCGCTGCGCCTGCAGTTCGGCCAAAAGATCGAGAATCTGGGCCTGGATAGTGACGTCCAGCGCGGTCGTCGGCTCGTCGGCGATCAGCAAGCCCGGATCGCAGGACAGGGCCATGGCGATAGTGGCGCGCTGGCGCATCCCGCCCGACAGTTCGTGCGGATATTGCCGCGCCCGCCGCTTCGGATCGGGAATGCCGACCTGTTCCAGCAGCCGCACAGCGTCTGCTTCTGCCTCGCGGTGCGATTTGCCGAGATGGATGCGGATCGGTTCGGCGATCTGCTCGCCGATCGTGTAGACCGGGTTGAGGCTGGTCATCGGCTCCTGGAACACCATGCCGATCTCGTTGCCGCGTATCTTGCGCAGCGACTCGGCATCGAGGCTGGTCAGCTCGGTGACCGTGCCGTTCTTGCGCCGCAGCGCGATCGATCCCTCAGCAATATGTCCGACCCTTTTCGGCAACAGGCCGATGATCGACAGGCTGGTGACGGATTTGCCGGATCCGGATTCGCCGACGAGCGCCACCGTCTCGCCGGAGCCGATCGTCAGGTCAACGTCCGCTACCGCCGCGATGTCGCGCCCCGCAATGCGGAACACCGCGCGCAGGCCGGAAATCGAGAGGATCGGCGCGACACTCAGCGGAGCAGCCCCACGTCGCGAAGGATCATGTCGACCTTCGCGGTTTCCTCCTCGTTCAGGCTGCGTTGCGGCCGCGCCATGGTGTTCGAGGCGATGATGCCGAGGCTCTTCATCGCTGCCTTGAAGGCGCCAACGCCGGCCGAGCCGGCGCTTGTCCTGCCAAGCGATATCCAGACGATCTCGAACAGCTTTAAAAGCCGCTCCTGTTCCACCCGGGCCTCGGCATGCTGGCCGGCCTGCATCAGCTTCCACAGCCTGACGTAACCATGCGGGTCGACATTGGCGAGGCCCGGCACGACGCCATGCGCACCCATGGCCAGCACGCTGTCGACCAGGATCTCGGAGCCGGTCATGCCGAAGAAACCCGGGTCATCGGCCATGTCCTTGAGCACGTAACGCAGATTGCCGTCATCGCCGCTGGAATCCTTGATGCCCGCGATGGCGCCTTCCCTGGCGAGGCCGACCGTGGTCTTGCGCTCCAGCTTGATATGGACGCAGACCGGGATGTCGTAGGCGATGACGGGAAGGTCGATCGCATCCTTGATGTAGCGGAAATGATCGCCGATCTCGGGCTGGCTGGTGCGGGTATAAAATGGCGCGGTGACGACAATGGCGTCGACGCCGGCCGATCTGGCGATGCGGGCATGATTGATCACACGATCGGTCGTCGGGTCGATGACCCCAGCGAAGATCGGAACCCGGCCGTTATTGACCTTGACCGCATGCTCGAGGATGGCCCTGCGGCCCGCTTCGTCGTGGAAGACCACCTCGCTGGTCGAGCCGAGCACGAACAGCCCGTGAACACCGCCGTCGAGCAGGCTCTCGATAGTGCGGGTGAACGAAGGGAAGTCGATGCTGAAATCGGCATTGAGCGGGGTGACGACAGGTGGCACGACGCCGGTAAACAGGGGCATTTTGATGAACCTTTGAGGTCAGTTAAGATCGGAGCGAGGGTCGAATGCGTCGCGCAAGCCGTCGCCGATGAAGTTGATGGCGAGCACGGTGAGCACCAGTGCGGCCCCCGGGAACATCCATTGCCAGGGGTAATTTTCCAGCACGACGGTGGAGCGGGCGAGATTGAGCATGTTGCCCCAGCTGGCTTCGGGCGGTGCGATGCCGAGGCCGAGGAAGGACAGGCCGGCCTCGAGCAGGATGGCGTTGGCGATCTGCAAGGTGGCGTAGACGACCAGGATATCGATGCAATTGGGCAGGCCGTGCCGGAACAGCAGATGCGGCAGCCCCGCCCCCATGCCGCGGGCGGCGACGACGAAATCGCGCTCGCGCAGTTCGAGCAGCCTGGCACGCACCATGCGCGACAGCACCGGCCAGGAGAGCAGCGAGATCACCAGGATGGTCGGGGCGATGCCGGTGCCGGCAATGGAAGCCAGCACCAGCAGGAAGATCACCGGCGGCAGCGTCATCGCCAGATCGACCAGGCGCATAACCGCGCCGTCGACAAGACGCCCGCCAAAGCTGGCGACGGCACCGACCAGGAAGCCGATGACGGTCGAGATAGCGACCGAACAGATGGCAACCAGCAGTGAGATCCGCCCGCCTTGCAGCAACCTGGCCATGACATCGCGCCCAACGCCGTCGCTGCCCAGCCAATGAATGGCCGACGGCGCCTTGTTCATCGCCCTGAGGTCGATGGCGTTCGGGCCGAACGGCCACCACAGAGGATAGGTCGAAACCGCCAGCAGGATCGGGATGACGATCAAAAGCCCGGCGCGCGCCGCACGGTTTTCAAAAAAGCGGTCGAACGCGCGGCGAAGCGGGCCTTTGGTTTTCGGCACGGCTGTCGGGTCGACCGTTGGGTCCGGCGCGGTGATTGCCATCACGCCACCTGAATGCGCGGGTCGACGACGGCATAGACGACGTCGGTCAAGAGGTTGACCAGGATGACGCAAACGCCGATCACCAGGGTGGCGCCCATGATCACCGGGTAATCGCGGGTGCCGACGGCGTTGACCAGAAGCAGTCCCATGCCCGGCCAGTTGAACACGCTTTCCAGGAAGATGGCGCCGCCGATGGCGATGCCGACGGTCGAGCCGATCAGGGTAATGACCGGCAAAAGCGCATTGCGGGTCGCGTGCTTGATGATCACCCAGAACTCGCGCACGCCCTTGGCACGCGCCGTCCGCACGTAGTCCTGGTTGAGCACTTCCAGCAGCGAGGCGCGCATGTAACGCATGATCAGCGCAGCATGGCCGATGGACAGCAGGCAAGCGGGCAGGATGAGGTGCGCAAGCACGTCGGTCATCGAGAACGGCGCGCCTGCGGTCTGCATGCCGCCGGATGGCGCCCAGCGCAGCAGCACCGAGAAGAAATAGAGGCCAAGCAGCGCCGTCAGAAAAGCCGGGCTGGAGATACCGATAAACGACAGCACCGACAGCGCGATGTCGGATGGTTCGTTACGGCGGACCGCGCTGAAAATGCCGGCGGAAATGCCGAGCACGATGGCGATCGCCAGGCCCGTGCCCATCAGCAGCGCCGTCGGGCCGATGCGTTCCATGACCAGTGGCAGCACGGCAACGCCGCTGCGCTGGATCGAATAGCCGAAGTCACCGCTCAGCGCCGCGCGCAGCCAGGCGAGATATTGCACGGGAAGCGGCCGATCGAGCCCGAGCCGTTCGCGCAGGCCCTCGAGGTCGGAAGCCGACATCGGCACAGAGGGATTGATGTAGGCGTCGATCGGATCGCCCGGCGCCAGCCGCAGCAGGATGAAGATGAGGACGCTGAGCGCGACCAGCATCAGCAATCCTGTGGCGCTGCGGCGGGAAATGAAGCTCAGCATTGTATATCCGTGGCGGTGGCAGGCGGCGCCAAAGTGGTCCCGCCTGCTCGCTTGGTTGGGTTCTTACTGGATATCCCAGCGCTCGGGGTGAGCTGCGTAGGGACCGCCGCCCGGCGCCGGCGTCCAGACGAAGTCATGCAGCTTGTTGGAGGCCACGCCATAGCGGTTGGCCACCCACAACGTCGCCCAGGGCAGCTCCTTGTTCATCACCTTGCAGACCTCCTGCCAGGAGGCGTCGAGCTTGGCCGGATCGGTCTGGCCGAGCGCGGCGTCCAACGCGGTGCTCAGGTCGTCGAACTCGATGCGCATGGTGTTGAAGCCTGCCGGCGGGATCTGCGACTTGTTGAGGCCGGGATTGAGGCCGGCTGGATTGGGGCCGTTCTGCAGGCCGGCATAGACCATCGGAAAGGCGTTCCAGTCCGGCGTGCCTTCCTTGTAGACGATGCCGTTATAGGTCGGCGTATCGACAACCCGCGGCACCACATTGATGCCGACCTCGGCCAGCATCGACTGGATGGCGGCCATCACATTGGCCGCTTGTGGCGAGCCGTAATAGGTCAGCAAGGTGATCGGCTTGTCGCCGTTGATCTTGTCCCAGCCCGCCTCGGCCAGCAGCGCCTTGGCCTTTGCCGGATCGTAGGCATAAGGTTCGAGGCCTGCGGGAACGTGATGCGGCGCGACATAGCCGCAATTGGCTGGCTTGGCGGCACCGCCATACAGGCTGTCTATGATCGTGTTGCGATCGATCGCGTACATGATCGCCTGGCGGACACGGATATCCCTAAACAGGTCGACCTTCTGGTTCAGGCCGATATAGTTGACCACATAGGAGGCACCTTCGATCACCTTGAAATTGCTGTCGCTCTTGAACGATGCCGCATCGTCGGGCTCGACATAGGTGAACTGGATTTCGCCGGCACGGAGCGCAGCAACGGCCGCCGCCGGCGACTCGAAATAGCGGTTGATGAGCGCGTCTACCTTCGGCTTGCCGCCGCGATAATCGTCATCGGCTGCCAGTTCGACATATTGATCGGTTACGTAGCGTTTGAACTTGAACGGGCCGGTGCCGACCGGAGCGGTCGCCCACCAGGTGCTTGTCGCCAGCGATTCCGGCGGCAGAGCGGCCAGGGCATGCTCCGGCAGGATCATCAGCTGCGAGAGAATGGATAGAAACGAGCCGTTCGGTTTCGATAGCTTCACCACTGCGGTGTGGTCATCCGGCGCATCGACCGAGGCGATGTTGGCGAGGCGGGCGGCAAACAGGCTGCCGGAGGCCTTGTTCTTGGCAAGCTCGAGGGTGAACTTGACGTCCTTCGAGGTGAACGGTTTGCCGTCATGCCAGGTCTCGTTGACCAGGTTGAACGTATAGCTCAGCTGGTCGTCGCTGATCTTGTAGTCCTTGGCGAGGTCGCCTTCGATATCGGTCAGCCCGGCATCGTAGATAACCAGCGGTTCAAAATATGTGCTGAGCCAGGTGTAGCCGCCCGTCGCGACCAGCGGGTTGAAGTTCTTGGGAAAACCGCCGGGGCCGACGTCGAAGCCGCCCGCAATGGTCTTGGCGCTTTGTGCCTGGACACTGGTCAATGGGGCAATGCTGGCGAGCAGCAGCCCGGCGACTGAGAATGCGATGGTCCTGATGCGCATGGTTTCCTCCCTTGGCATATTCAGGTTGTTCTTCAGCTTGCTCGATTTTTGGCGATAACCTGCTGGATCCCCCGGTAATGGTCGTCGAGCCGCCGACGCGCCTGGTCGACATCCTTGGCGGCGACAGCCTCGACGATCTCGTGATGGTCGCGCCATGTCGCCAGCGGCGTCGGATTATCGAGATTGGTGAAATTCGAGGCCTTGTTGAACGCCGTCCAGAAGATGTCGATCAGCGCGCTCAGCATGTGATTGTTCTGGCAGCGGAACAGCAGCTGATGGAATTGCTGGTCTTCTTCGGCGAAGCTCTCATGGCGCTCGGCACGTTGCCGCATTCGTTCGGTCAACTGGCGCAGCGCCTCCATGTCCTCGGCGCTGATCATCTCGATCGTCTTGGCGATGAGGCCGGTTTCCAGCACGCGGCGGATTTCGCGCAGCTCTTCGACGTCGCGCAGCGAATCCTGCAAACCGTATGCCAGGTTATCCAGCAGCGGCTTGAACGAGAACTCCTTGACGAACACGCCGATGCCGCGCCGCGTCTCCAAGATGCCGATCGATTCCAGCGCCTTGATGGCTTCCCGCACGGAGTTGCGGCCGACGCCGAGCCGCTGCGCCAGGAACGTCTCCGGCGGCAAGGGATCGCCTGCCTTGAGCCGGTTGCTTTCGATATAGGCCCTGAGGCTTTCCTGCACGGTGACGTGAAGAAGTGGCGGTCTGCTCAACGGTTCGATCGACTTCAGTTCCGCCATCCCACTGCTTTCATCATCCGCCGGATTGGCCTGCCCGCTTGTCGTATAGCTACTTGTAGGATATCCTGCAAGCCCATAACAAACCTGCTGCCTTCGAATGAAGATTGCCCTCGCCGGCTCGAGCCACTGGCACGCCGAAATGCACCTCGACGCCGCACGCTTTTACGGTGCGGAGATCGCCGGCATCTGGGACGAGGATCCTGGCCAAGCGCATGCGTTCGCCGCGCACCACGATCTGCCGTTTATCGAGGATTTCACGGAGATACTCTCCAGCCCACCGGATGCGATCCTGTTGATGGGGCACCCTTCGATGGTGCCGGCGCGGGCAGGCGCGATCATCGCGGCAGGGATACCGCTGATCCTGGAGAAGCCGGCGGCCAGCCATACGAGGGAACTGACGGCGCTGCGCGACCTTGCCAGGCAGTACCAGGCTTTTGTCGCTGTTCCGCTGCCCAACCGTTTCGGACCGGCCGTGACGGCGTTTGAACGGCTGCGCCGGCAAGGTCGCGCCGGCCCGGTGGCACATTGCCAGTTCCGGCTGGTCAATGGCCCGCCGCAACGCTACATCGCCGACGGTGTCGCCTGGGTCCTCGACCCGGCGGTTGGTGGCGGGGGTGCGTTGAGGAATCTCGGCATACACGGCGTCGACGCGGCACTCAGCCTCGCAACCGGCAAGCTCGACCTGAAAAGCGTTTCGATCGCGAACCGCATCCATCCCGGCCCGGTCGAGGATCACGCACTTCTGGTGCTGGAAGACGGGGCCGGCGCGCTGTTCATCGTCGAGGCCGGCTACACCTTTGCTTCGATGCGCCCCGGCGGTGACTTCGAGTGGCGCATCGTCAGTGCCAATGCCACCCTCATCGATCGTGGCGACCATGCCACCTGCGCAACGCTCGATGATGCGGCCGTTGCCGATTTGCCGTTCGAACTGCCGGCAACGCGCTATCGTCTGTTCATGCGCGATACGCTTGACCGGCTGGCGAGAAACGCGCCTCCGTCCGCGTCCATCGAGGATTATGTTGCGGCGATGTCGCTGATCGACGCCGCTTATCAAAAGGCAGGATCATGATTGGAATAGGAATTATCGGCGCCGGCGATTTCGGCGCGGCCCATGCGCGGGCAATCCGCGAGGTTGGAGGCATTCGCCTCGTTGCCGCCTCTCGAGGAAATGCCGACGCGCTGCAGCAATTCACCGCTGAACATGGCGGCCGCGGCTACGCTGACTGGCGCAGGCTGCTGGACGACAAGGGGGTCGATGCGGTCCTCATTGCCAGCCCGCACCATCTCCATGCCGAAATGGCCATCGGCGCCGCAAAGGCCGGCAAGCATATCCTGCTCGAAAAACCGATGGCGCCGACGGTGGCTGCCTGCGATGCGATCAACGCCGCCGTGGCCAAGAGTGGCGTCAAGCTGATGGTCGCCCACCTCATGCATTTCGCCCTGCCCTGCATGGCGGCCAGGCAAATTCTGAAGGAAGGCGAGCTCGGCCGGCCGCTCGCCGGATCGAGCTGGATCATCAAGCTGTGGATGGAGCACAATCGCCGCGACTGGCATCTGCGCAAGGCGACCGGCGGCGGCATGCTGTTGACTGCCGGCATCCACGCGCTCGACCGCCTGGTCTGGCTGATGGATGGCGATGTCGTGTCGGTGAGCGGCATGCTCGGCGCCAAGTTCCATGACCAGGAAGCAGACGACAGCGCCTTGCTCGGACTGCGCTTCGCCGGCGGCGGCATCGGCCAGGTGCAGAGCGTCGGCTATCGCACCGGCGCTTCCACCTACGCCATGGACTTGGTCTGCGAGCAGGGAACGCTGCGCATCGACATGGACCGCGGCACGATGCTTGGCCGCGATACGGTCTGGACCGAGTTGCCCGGTTCCTTTGAGCCGAACTGGATGCATAACGCGCTGGTGCGCGAATGGAGCGCGATGCGCGATGCCATTGCCGACGACACGCCGGTGCCGGTCGACGGCTCCTATGGGCGCAAGATGATCGCCATTATCGAAGCTGCCTTCGCGTCGAACGAAACCCGCCGCGAACACGAGATCGACGGTGGACGCTGACCTCAACGACCACCTGGCCCGCTTGCCCGCACACGCACCGCGCGGCGTCTGGGGCGCGGTGATGCTGGCCATCGACGATCGCGGAGCGATCGACTGGCAGGCGACGGAAGAGACGATCGCCCGGCTCTGCGCCTCAGGCGTCGACGGCGTCTATTCCAATGGCACGGCCTGCGAATTCCATTGCCAGACCGAGCCCGAATTCGATCGGCTTTGTAAGTTGGTCGCAACCATAGCCGGCCGCGCGCGCCTTCCTTTCCAGATCGGCATCAGCCAGTCCAATCCGCGCGTCGCGCTGGAGCGGCTGACACGGGTGGCCGTACTTCGCCCGGCGGCGGTGCAGTTCACCTTGCCCGACTGGTGGCCGCCCAGTGACGACGAGGTCATGCGCTTTGCCGGCGGCCTCTGCGAAGCTGCGCCCGAAACGCCGCTGGTGCTCTACAACCCGCCGCACGCCAAGCGCCGCCTGACGCTCGACGGCATCGCGAAGCTGCGTGCGGCCATTCCGTCGCTGGTCGGCGCCAAGTTGCCGGGCGGCGACGCCGACTGGTATGCCGACATGCGCGGCAAACTGGACGGATTTTCCGTCTTCGTCCCCGGCCACACGCTGGCAACAGGCTATGCTGGAGGGGCTCACGGCAGCTATTCCAACGTTGCCTGCCTCAACCCGAAGGGCGCGGTGATGTGGTGGCAAATGATCCGCACCGACATGGCCGCCGCTGCCGAGGTCGAGGCCCGCATACAGGCCTTCCTCGCCGCACATGTCCTACCGTTTCGCACCCGTTACAATGTCGGTGATGCAGCACTCGACAAGGCGATGGCGGCGGCCGGCGGCTGGGCGCCGCTCGGCCCGCGACTGCTCTGGCCTTACAGCACCGTTCCCGATCAGGAAATCCCGACGCTGGCCAAGGCCGCTCACGCGGCTTTCCCGGAATGGTGGTAGGGTCCGTCAGCCAAGGTGCGTGACGACGGCGGCTCTTCAGCACTCGGCTCGCGGGCCCGGTATCGCGCGTGACGCAAACGCCCCCGACGCAGGGGCATCCGCCTCGCGCCGTGCCAGTGAGTTGCGCAGCAGTGCGATCGCCTCGCGGCCGGCAGTCGCAATCTCGCGCGGCCTGTCGACGCCGACGATCATGAACTCCTCGATCCCCAAAGCGGCATAGGAAAGCAGCGACAGCGCGACCTGCGCCGGCGGCCCGGCAAGTTCGAGCGCCTTCTGGCAGGAAGCGGCCGGCCTATCTTCCGAACGGATTCGGTCTTCGGTACGGATTCGGACGGGAAGCGCGAAACGCAGCTTGCCGGCCCGGCCGTGTTCGGCGGCGGCGCCGCGTAGGCGCTCCATTGACTGGCGGATTTCTGCAAGCGAGCCCGGCGCCAGTTCGAACACATCCGCATGCCTGCCCGCGACCCTGAGCGCCGTGCCCGACTGCCCGCCCATGCGGATGGTCACATCGGCACCATGCGGCCCCTTGCGCGGCACATAGCCGCCTTTGACGCTGTAAAAGGCGCCTTCATGGTCGAACGGCCTGTCGTTCGACCACAACCGCTTCAGCAGCACCAGATATTCGTCGATGCGCTGCCAGACCACGGTATGGCCGGCCGGACGTGCCTCGGCATCGTCGTCGCTCAGCGGCTCGCTGAGCATCCTGAGCGACAGCCGGCCACCGCTTCTCGCGTCAAGGGCAGCGAGCTGCCGCGCCGCCACGGTTGGTTCGATCACGCCCGCCCAATGTGTCAGAACGACCTCCAGGGAGGAGGTGCGGTCCAGCGTCTGGGCGGCAAGGTCCATATTGGTCAGCAGCCCGGCCTGGTCGTCGATGACGATCCTCTGGAATCCGGCATCCTCGATCAGTGACAGTTTCGTCGCGGTCTCGACAAAGTCGTAGAAAAAGCTGGCGTCGGCAGCGTGGATCTTACCGGGAACATGCGTGAACTCGATCGGCATCGCCATCTCCTCCATCACGTTGAATCAGGGCACGCAAAAGCGCACCGGCATTCGGTTCACTCAACTCCGGAATTTCTGTAAACGGCAGGCCGCTATCCCGAGGAAGCCTCGATGATCAGAGCCTTGACAATCAGGGGATCAGCCCCAGTACCACTGCCCCGGTGAATACAAACGCAAGGGCAAAGACGAGATAGGCGAAAGCGCCGGCATAGGCCGGCCGCCATACCTGGTCGGAACTCAGCCTTTGGCCTTTGCGGGCAGTCTGAGCGTTCTGGCTATAGGACATATCGACCTCCGTCTCGGCGCTTAATCTATAAAATCAGTAGACTTTGTCGAGTGCTATTTTCGCGAGATCCTTAGAACAATTTTCTCCAAATGCTAGACAAATTAGTGCTTTTGCTGCTTAGCGCTGCCTTTTGAGGCATGCCGGGGTGACGGCAGAAAACGTCAGGTCCATGTGTCTGTGGCTCCTTGGCGATCCAATGGACGAAGGATAGCATCGCTGCTTCAGCGGAAAGCCGGGACGTCACGGCAAGGCAGCAGGGAGCAAAAGATGGGCACAAGACTGGCCGGCAAGGTCGCCATCATTTCGGGCGGCGCGACGGGCATGGGCGGTGCGGCCTCGGAGCTTTTCGCGGCCGAGGGCGCCAAGGTGGCGATCATCGATCGCAACGGCGAAGCGGCTGCCGCCACCGCAGCGGCAATCAGGCAACGCGGCCATGTCGCCGAGCACTGGGTCGCCGACGTATCGGATGAGGCGCAGGTCGAAGCGGCGGTGAAGGGCGCGACGAAAAAATTCGGCCCGGTCACGGTTCTGTTCAATCACGCCGGCACCATCGTCATCAAACCCTTCCTGGAGACCACGCTGCAGGAATGGGACTGGCTGCATGCCGTCAATGTGCGTTCGATGTTCCTGATGACGCGCGCCGTGCTGCCCGGCATGATCGCCGCCGGCGGTGGTTCCATCGTCTGCACCTCGTCGATCTCGGCGGTGGCGGCGACGCCAATGGAGGTGCTCTACGATACCACCAAGGGCGCCTGCCACATGTTCGCGCGTGCCATTGCCGTCGAATTCCGCGACCGCAACATCCGCTGCAATGCGGTCTGTCCAGGCTTTATCAGGACACCACACGGCCTGCGCGAAGTCGCCGATCTCGACAAACTCGGCGTCGATGTCTCCGACGCGGCAATGGCGGCGCAGCAAGGGCGGATCGGCGACCCGGAAGAGGTGGCGAAGGCAGCCCTGTTCCTGGCCAGCGACGAGGCCAGCTTCGTCAACGGCGCCCATCTGTTCGTCGACAACGGCTTCACCGCGATGTGAAAGGTGAAGCGCCGTTACCGCTCTTCGCGCCTAAACGGCTTGAGCAGCGCCGACGGGGCTACCGCATTGCGCGACATCACCGCCATCGCAACAATGGTGAAGATGAACGGCAGCATCAGGAAGGCCTCGTAGGGGATATGGCCAAGCCCGCTCGCCTGCATGCGCAACTGCAAGGCGTCGACGAAGGCAAACAGCAGTGCAGCGCCTGCCGATCGCCACGGATCCCAGCGGCCGAAAACGACGAGCGCGATTGCCACCCAGCCACGCCCCGAAACCACGCCGAAGGTGAACGCGTTGAACTGCGCCATCGACAGGAAGGCACCCGCCAGCCCCATCAAGGCACCGCCGAGGATCACCGCCTGGAAGCGCGTAGCGATGACGCTGACGCCGGCCGAATCGGCGGCGCGCGGGTTTTCACCGACCATGCGAACCGACAGGCCCCATGGCGTGCGGTAGAGTACGAAGGCGGCCAGGGGAATAGACAGCATCGCCATGTAGACCAGCGAAAACTGGTTGAACACCGCCGGCCCGAGCACCGGAATGCCGGACAGTATCGGGATCGGCAGCGTCTCGAACCCCTTGATGTTCGGCGGCACTGATTGCTGGCCGAAGATCAGCCGATAGAGGAAGTAGGCAAGGCCTGAACTGAACAGCGTCACGCCGATGCCGCAGACATGCTGGCTGAGGCCGAGCGCCACCGTGAACAGCGCATGCACGGCGCCCATCAGTGCCCCGGTCAGCACCGCCGCAAGCACGCCAAGCCAGAGGCTGCCGCTGAGGCTCGCCGCGGTGAAGCCGGTCATCGCCGACAAAAGCATGATGCCTTCGATACCGAGATTGAGCACGCCGGCGCGTTCGGAAAACATTTCGCCCAGCGTCGCGAAGGCAAGCGGCGTGGCGATGCGGATGATCGCGGCGAGGAAGCCGACCTGGAATATCTGCTCCAGCACCGCGCTCATTTGGCTGTTCCCACGCGGCGGATGCGATAGGCGGTGAACAGCAGCGCCACCAGCATGGCGAGCAGCGCCGTTCCCTGGATGACTTCGCTGAGGAAGGCCGGAACGCCGGTCGCCCGCGACATCGCCTCGGCGCCGGTCATCACCGCGGCAAGGAAGATCGCCGCCGGCACCACGCCGAGCGGATTGAGCCTCGCCAGCATGGCGACGACGATGCCGGAATAGCCATAGCCCGGCGAGATATCGCTCATCACCTGGAAATGCACGCCGCCGACCTCACCGACGCCGGCAAGGCCGGCCAGCGCGCCGGAGAGCAGCGCCGTCGAAATCAGCACCCGCTCGACATTGATGCCGCCATAGCGCGCCGCCTCGGGGTTTTCGCCGGTAACCCTGATGCGGAAGCCGAGCGTCGTACGCGCGACCACGAACCAGATCAGGGGTGCTGCGACCAGCGCCGCGACGACGCCGAGATGCAGCCGCGTGCCTTCGAGCAGCACCGGAAAATTGGCCGTATCCTCGATCGGCGGCGAGATCGGGTAGCCGCTGAAACTATCCTTCCACGGCCCCTCGATCAGCGCCATCAGAGCGTAGAAAATGACCGAATTGAGCAGCAGTGAGCTGACCACGTCATCGACCCTGAATTTCACCCGCAGTGTGGCGGGGATCAGGGCGACGGCCGCGCCGGCGGCGGCGCCCGCCAGCGCCATCAGCAGCATGGCGAGCGGCCCCGGCATCGGGATGGCGCCGACGGCACAGCTCGCCACCGCACCGGCCAGCAATTGCCCTTCGGCGCCGATGTTCCAGAATTTGGCGCGGAAGGCGACCGCCACGGCAAGCCCGGTGAAGATCATCGGGGTGGCACGCACCAGCGTTTCGGTGACGGCGTAGCTGTCGCCCAACGACGCCGAAAACATCACGCCATAAGCCTCGACGACGCCGGCGCCGGCCAGTGCGATAAGGCCGCTGCACAGGATGAGCGTCGCGCCGATGGCGAGCAGCGGCAGCGCCAGATTGAACCAGGCGGGCGTTGAGGTGCGGGCCTCGAGACGGAACATCAAGCCTTTCCCTCCGCCCCGGTCATCATCAACCCGAGTCTGGCAACGCTGGCATCGGCGCTGTCCAGCGTGCCGACGATGCGGCCCTCATACATCACCGCGATACGATCCGAGAGCATCAGCAACTCTTCCAGATCCTCGCCGATGACGATGATGCCGCAGCCCTTGGCGCGCATGTCGAGGAATTTTTCGTGGATGAAGCGCGCCGCGCCGATATCGAGGCCGCGTGTCGGCTGCGAAACGATCAGCACCTTCGGATCGAAGGCGAGCTCGCGTGCCAAAAGCGCCTTCTGCAGATTGCCGCCGGAAAGCGCCCCGGCGCGCGTCATCGGCCCGGGACAGCGAATGTCATAGGCCTTGATCTGCGCCTCGGCGAAGGCGCGGATCGCATCCGGCTTGAGCAGACCGTTGCGGCTGAACGCCTCCGTACCTATGCGCGGCAGCACCATCGAATCGGCAAGCGGCAGATTGGTGACCAGCCCTGTCGTCATGCGGTCCTCCGGGATGCGGCCGAGCCCAAGCGCCTGCACATCGCGCGGCGAGAACCGCGAAACCGTTTTGCCGGCTATGGTCATCTTCCCGGCATCGGGCGCGTGCACGCCGGAAATCACTTCGGCAAGCGCGCGCTGGCCATTGCCGGAGACGCCGGCGATGCCAAGGATCTCGCCGCCACGAACCGATAGCGAAACATCGCGCAGCGCCATGCCGGAATGCTGCGATGTCGAGATGCCCTCGAGGGTCAGCACCGCCGCACCCGGTGTCGATGGTCCCCTGGCCGGAGGCACGATCTCGTGCCCGCACATTAGCCGCGCCATCTCCGAAGACGTCGTGCTGGCCGGCGCATCGACGCGGCCGGCAACGCGCCCGTGCCTGAGCACGACGCAGCGATGCGTCAGCGCCCGCACCTCGTTGAGCTTGTGCGAGATGAAGATGATGCCGAGCCCTTGTGCCGCCATCGAGCGCAGCGCCGAAAACAGTCCGTCGACCTCTGTCGGCGCCAACACCGCTGTCGGCTCGTCGAGGATCAGCAGCCTTGCGCCGCGAAACAGTGCCTTGACGATCTCGAGCCGCTGCTGCTCGCCGACCGCCAGCGCCGCGACGGGAAGGTCCGGGTCGAGCGTCAGCCCGTGCTGGCGGCCGATCTCGGCGAGCC
>NZ_SUEG01000027.1:14713-25115 GCF_005063415.1 Mesorhizobium sp. | reverse complement strand
CGCGGTCGATCCGGCCCGATCTGCCGGGAATGCCGATCAAGAGATTCTCCAGCACCGAAAGCCGCGATGCGAGATGAAAATGCTGGTGCACCATGCCGATGCCGGCGGCCAGCGCATCGGCCGAGCTGTTGATCGCCACCGGCCGGCCCTGCACCAGGATCTCGCCGGCATCGGGCGCATAGGCACCGAACAGCACATTCATCAGCGTCGTCTTGCCGGCACCGTTTTCGCCGAGCAGCCCGAGGATTTCACCCGGCGCGACGCTGAGATCGACGGCTTCGTTCGCCTTGACGGCGCCAAAGCTCTTGGAGATGCCGCGCATTTCGATGAGAGGGGCAGGCGTTGACAAGGGTGCTCCCGATCGGAATTGGCTTTACGATTCAGCTTTGATCGACGAGAATGCGCTGCACCCCCCTCTGGCCTGCCGGCCATCTCCCCCTCAAGGGGGAGATCGGATGTCACTTCGGCTTTCGCAAATCGTCAGCGCTGAAGAAGAGGTGCTGTCGGCGAAGCTGCTAATCTCCCCCCTTGAGGGGGAGATGGCCGGCAGGCCAGAGGGGGGTGCGACAAGCGCCAGACCCCCAAAAGACAGCGCTCAGTCCGAGACCGGCGTATTCTCATCCACGTCGACGCGGAAATTGCCATCGAGGATCTCGGCCTTCTTCTTCGCGACCAGTTCCTTGACCTCGGCCGGCAGCGTCTTGTCGAATTTATGGTAGGGCGCAAGGTAGGAGCCGCCCTTGGCCATACGCGAGAAATCGCCGTAGTCCTGCGCCGTGAAGACCCCGGCCTTGACCAGCTTGATCGCCTGCTCGACGGTCGGATACATATCCCAGACCGGCCCGGTGATCACCGTGTCGGGGCCGAGGCTCGACTGGTCCGACATGTTGGAGATGGCGAGGATCTTCTTCTCCGCCGCCGCTTCGATGACGCCAAAGCGCTCGGCATAGATGACGTCGACGCCGGCATCGATCTGGGCGACGGCCGCTTCCTTTGCCTTTGGCGGATCGAAAAACGAGCCGATGAAGGCGACCTTCTTCTTGATGTTGGGATTGACCTCCCTGGCGCCGGCAAAGAAGGCGTTGACCAGCCGGTTCACTTCCGGAATGCCCATCGCCGCGACGGCGCCGATCGTGCCCGATTTCGACATCTTTCCGGCGATCATCCCGGACAGATAGGCCGGCTCGTGGATCCAGTTGTCAAAAACGCCGAAATTCGGCTCGGCCGGGCCGGCGCCGGAGCCGAACAGGAAGGCGGTCTTCGGAAACTGCTTGGCGGTCCTGCGCGATTCGCGCTCGGCGGCGAAGGCATCGCCCAGCACCAGCTCATAGCCGCCCTGCGCGTATTCGCGCATGACGCGGCTGAAATCGGCGGTCTGCACCTTCTCCGACCATTTGTATTCGATGCCGAGTTCCTTCTCGGCCTTCTGCAGGGCGACGTGGATCTGGTTGTCCCAGGGCTCCTCGATCGGCGTGGCGAAGATCGCTGCTACTTTCAGCTTCTTGGTCTTGGCGAAGGCGCTGCCCGGCAGCATCGCCGCCGCAAGGCCGAGCGCGCCCAGTTCCAGCACATTGCGGCGCGAAAGTCCTTCGCGTTTCGATTGGATTCTGCTCTTCCCGTTGTCCATTGCATGCCCCTCTGATTGGCGCCGTGTCGAGCCGGCTCTCTTCTCTGGAATATCGGCGAAGGAACTATGGAGCGGTGCCCGGCTTTTGTCCACATGGTCAAATTTGAGTGGGCGGAACGCGCCATTAAATGGCCCGGCAAACCCACGCTTGCTCACAATCTCTCGAGCGCCACCGCAATGCCTTGGCCGACCCCGATGCACATGGTCGCGAGGCCGTAGCGGCCGCCGCGTTCGCGCAGTTCCAATGCCGCCGTGCCGGTGATGCGCGCCCCGGACATGCCGAGCGGATGACCGAGCGCGATGGCGCCGCCATTCGGGTTGACGTGCCCCGCGTCTTCGGCGATGCCGAGCTGGCGCAGCACGGCGATGTCTTGGGAGGCAAAGGCCTCGTTGAGCTCGACGACGTCGAATTGCTGCGGCGTCAGGCCAAGTCGGGCGCATAGCTTTTGCGTGGCCGGCACCGGGCCGATGCCCATGATGCGCGGCGCCACGCCGGCGGCCGCACCGCCGAGGATGCGGGCGATCGGCGTCAACCCATATTTTTTTGCGGCGGCTTCCGAGGCGACGATCAGCGCCGCCGCGCCGTCATTGACGCCCGACGCATTGCCGGCCGTAACCGTGCCGCCTTGCCGGAACGGCGTCGGCAATTTGGCCAGCGCTTCGATCGTCGTCCCCGCGCGCGGATGCTCGTCCTTCGAGACGACGATCGGATCGCCCTTGCGCTGCGCGATCGTCACCGGCGTGATTTCCTTCGCCAGGCGGCCATTGGCTTGTGCGGCGACCGCCTTGTCCTGGCTGCGCACCGCAAATGCGTCCTGGTCGGCGCGGGAGACAGCGAACTCTTCCGCCACGTTCTCGCCGGTCTCAGGCATCGAATCGACGCCGTATTGCTTCTTCATCAGCGGATTGACGAAGCGCCAGCCGATCGTGGTGTCGTAAATCTCGGCATTGCGCGAAAAGGCGGTCTCCGCCTTGGGCATGACGAACGGCGCACGGCTCATCGATTCGACGCCGCCGGATATCATCAGCTCAGCCTCGCCGGCCTTGATGGCGCGGGCGGCAATCATCACTGCATCCATGCCCGAACCGCAGAGACGATTGACGGTCGAGCCGGAAACCTCCTTGGGCAGGCCGGCCAACAGCAACGCCATGCGCGCCACATTGCGATTGTCCTCGCCGGCCTGGTTGGCGCAGCCATAGACGACATCGTCGAGGGCAGCCCAGTCAATGCCTGGATTGCGCTCGACCAGTGCCTTCAGAGGTATCGCGCCGAGATCGTCCGCTCGTATCGCCGACAGCGAACCGCCGAAGCGGCCGATGGGCGTGCGGATGTAATCGCAGATATAGGCCTCAGCCATTGTGCAGCCTTCCCTTTTCCCGGCCCGGCCATGTTGGCCGCATTCTCCTTAAGACGAAAGCACATCTCGCCGCCGGCCGTTAGGCCAAAGAGAATTTCAGCTCCCACCCGCCGGGAGCTGCGGATCAGCCGATGCTTTCGCCGCCGTCGATCACCAGCGCCTGGCCGGTCATGAAGGACGAGCGGTCAGAGACGAGGAACAGGATCGCTTCGGCGATTTCCTCCGCGCTGGCCCAGCGCTGCATGGGAATCTTGGTGCGGACATAGTTTTCGATCGCCGCCCGCCCGCCCATCTGCGTGATGAACGGTTCGTTGAAGGGCGTATCGACCCAGCCGGGGCACAGCGCGTTGATGCGGACATTGTGTTTGGCATAGTCGAGCGACATCTGCCGGGTCATCGCCACCACTGCATGTTTTGACGTTGCGTAGGCGATCATTTCGCGGTCGTAGAACACACCCGAATTCGAGGCGGTATTCAGGATCACCCCGCCGCCTTGCGCGATCATCGACGGCATGACCAGCCTGGCCGCGAGGAACTGCGCCCGCACATTGATCCGCCAGGAGGCATCCATGCCGTCGGCGCCGACTTCGGTCAGCGTGCCGCCGACCTGGATCCCGGCATGATTGTGCAGGATGTCGATCCGCCGATGCCGGCCCAGCGTTCCTGCAATGAGCTGCTCGACCGCCGCATCCTCGCCGACATCGGTGGCGACTGCCTCGGCCCGACCGCCGGCCGCACGAATGTCGGAAGCGGTTGCTTCCCCCGCCGCCTGGTCCCTGTCGGCGATCACCACGAGCGCGCCTTCCCTGGCCATCATCATGGCGCCGGCACGCCCGATCCCCGACCCGGCACCCGTCACCACGGCGATGCGATCTCTCAGAATCATGTTTTTTATCTTTCAGTGTGATGGTTTTCGTTGCCGCAGTTGCCATTGGGCAAGCACCACGAGCAGAACGGAGGCGACAAGCACGATCGTCGCGATGGCATTGATCTCCGGCGTGACCCCGCGCCGGATCGAGGCAAAGACATAGATCGGCAATGTCGTCTGTGCGCCGGCAACGAAGAAAGCGACGATGAAATCGTCGAAGGAGAATGTGAAGGCGAGCAGGAAGCCGGCGATCACCGCCGGCATGATCTGTGGCAACACGATGCTGCGGAACGTCGTCAGCGGGGTGGCATAGAGGTCGCTCGAGGCCTCGACCAGGTTGCGGTCGAGGCTGCCGAGGCGCGTGCCGACAATCATCGCCACCAGCGCCATCGAAAACAGCCCGTGCGCGGCGATGATCGAGCCATAGCCAAGCGCCAGGCGCGGTGGCTGGTCGTTCGGCCACAGCGAAGCGACAAACGGGTTGACCACCCCGAATAGCTGGACCAGCGCGACCAGCGTCGAGATGCCGATGACGACGCCAGGAACGACGATCGCAGCACCCAAAAGCGCATCGAAGACGGCTCGCGTCCGCGCGCCGACACGCGCCAGGCCAAGCGCGGCCGCCGTGCCGCACAGCGCCGCCAGCAAGGCGCTGGTCGTGGCGATGAACAGGCTGTTCTTCAGCGCTTCGACCAGGAACGGGTTTGCCAGGGCCTTGCCGTACCATTGCACCGAGAAGCCAGTGAACTCGCTGGCGTGGTGGCCGGCGTTGAACGAAAACAGCACCACCAGCGCGATCGGCAGGTAGAGAAAGGCAAAGACCGCAACGACGAAGGCACGCATCAGATCAGGTCCACCCGGCGGGCACCCGAGAGCCGGGTCGAAATGCGGTTCGCGGCAAGCAGCACGACCACGGAAACCGCTACAAGCGTGATGGCGATCGCCGATCCGAATGGCCAATTGCGCGATTGCAGGAACAGATCGACCAGCGCGTTGCCGATGAAGAAGACCTTGCCGCCGCCGAGTAGCGTCGGGATCAGATATTCGCCGAGCAGCAGGATCATGACCAGCGAGAAGCCGGTCATCACACCTGGCAGCGACAGCCGCAGCGTCACGCCGAGGAATGTCGAGATCGGCGTCGCGCCGAGATCGGCGGAGGCCTCCAGCAGCTGGCGGTCGAGCCGCTCGAGGCTGACATAGATCGGCAGGATCATCAGCGGCAGATAACCATAGACGATGCCGAGCAGAACCGCTCCCGGCGTGTTGATCAGCCGCACGTCCTCGATCCCGACATAGGCCAGCAGAGCCGGGATGCCACGCCCGCCCAGAACATACATCCAGGCATAGGTCCGCATCAGCAGGCTGGTCCAGAACGGGATGACGACAAGCGCCAGCAGGATCAGCCGCCACCGTTGTGGCGCGCGCAAGGCGAGATAATAGGCGACCGGATAGGCAACGAGAAGGCAGGCCAGTGCACCCGCCGGCGCCAGCACCATGGTGTTCCAGAAGGCGGTCGCCCGCGCCGGAAGATTGGCATACTGCGCCAAGGTGAAAGCGGCCTGATATCCGCCTTCCGGTGCCCGCTCGCCGACACTGAAGACGGTGATCGCGACGAACGGCAAAACTAGAAACACCACCAGCCACGCGGTTGCTGGACCGAGCAGCAGGGCGGTCAGGAGATTGTGACGAAGGACATTGCCGCGCATTGAAAAAACCGACCCGGTGCCGGCGGACATCTGTCCGCCGGGGGAGTTGCCTGCATCGGACCTATGGTCAAGCCGACTTGAAGCGTGCCATCAATTCGGCCCGGCCCGGATCGGTTAAGGTCGCGGCTGCACCGAATTCGAGTGGCTTCAGCAGTTCCGCCGCCGGATAGAGGATCGGATTGTCCAGCACCTCCTTGGGCAGCAGCGCATTGACCCGCGCATCGGTGGAAGGCGCGCCGTTGGCCAGGTGCTCCTTGACCGCGACTTTCGGGTTCATCAAATAGTTGAGCAAGGCATAGCCGGCAGGCTTGTTCGGCGCATCCTTGGGGATTGCGTAGAAGTCGGTCCAGATCTCGCCGCCTTCCTTGCCAAGCACGTAGGCGATTTCGGGGATGTCGCGGTGGAGCTGCGCCCCGTCATTGGTCCAGCACATCGTCATCCAGGCGTCGCCGGCACGCATCGACGGCTGGTAGTCGCTGGAGACCGCGAACAGATGCGGCTTGACCTTCAGCAGCAATTCCTCGGCCTTGGCGAGTTCGTCCGGCTTCAGCGAGTTGAACGAGAAGCCGAAATATTTCAGCGCGTTCCCGATCGTGGTCAGCTGGTAATCATGAACCATGGTCCGGCCGTCGCCCTCCGCCATGGCCGTGTCCCAGAATTCCTTCCAGCTCGTCATCGGCTTGGTCAGTTTCTTGGTGTTGACGGCAAAGCCGGTGGTGCCCCAATTCTTCGGCACAGCGTAGGTCACGCCGTCGATGGTGCCTTCCCCAGTGAAGCGCGGGTCTTCTTGCGAGCCGTCATAATTGGCAAGCTTGGCCATATCGAGCGCTTCGATGATGCCAAGCTTCTTGTAAGTCGAGATCGTGTAGTTGGTCGGAACGAAAAGGCTCCAGCCCGAGGCGCCGGCCTGCAGCTTGGCCAGCATCTCCTCGTTTGACCCGAATACGTTGACCTCGACGGCAACGCCGGTCTCGGCCTTGAAATTCTCGAACGTCGCCGGGTCGTGATAATTGGGCCAGGTGGCAATCGACATGCGGTCGCCAAGCCCCTCCTGGGCGAAGGCTGGCGACGGCATGATGCCGAGTTCGCGGGCCATTACCGCGGTAGCGAGACCAAGGCCGGTAAGGCCAAGGAACTCGCGGCGGCCGATGGAACCGCGCTTGAGGCGCATCAACTGGTCGACGAATTTTTCAGGGCTTATCGGCAGTCCGTCACGATACGATTTCGACATTTTTGTTTTCCCTCTGGTTGGTCCCGTTATTCTCCGGAAACGCCAGCGGCGTTCCGGCTGTAAAGCCGACGGCGACGGGTTCACCCGGCTTGAAGAGATTTCCACCGCCGACCAGATGATCGGCCTTGGCGAGCAGTGTCCCGATGCCCTGGACCTCGATTGCATATTCCGCGGTCGAACCGAGAAAGATCCGGTTGCGGACAAGGCCGTCCAGCCGGCCGCTTCCGGGCGCGCCGAGGCTTAGCGATTCAGGGCGCAGGCTGACCGAAACGGCTTCACCCTGAGCTAGCGGAGTCCGCTTGCGCGCTGCAATGACAGTGCCGTCGGCAAGCGCCACATCGACGAGCTTGCCCGAGAGCCCGACGACCTTGCCGCTCAAGAGATTGGTCTTGCCGACAAAGTCGGCGACGAAGAGGTCGGCGGGTTCGTCATAGATTTCGCTCGGCTGCCCAAGCTGGACGATGCGCCCGCCATTCATGACGCAGACGAAATCGCTCATCGACAGTGCCTCTTCCTGATCGTGGGTGACCAGGACGAAGGTGATGCCGATCTCGCGCTGCAGGTTCTGCAGCTCTATCTGCATGTCGGTGCGCAGCTTCTTGTCGAGCGCCGCCAGGGGCTCGTCGAGCAGCAGCACCGCCGGCTTGTTGACCAGCGCCCGCGCCAGGGCGACACGCTGCTGCTGGCCGCCGGAAAGCTCATGGATCTTGCGGCGCCCATATCCGGCAAGGCGCACCATGGCGAGCGCCTCGCCTGTCTTCCGGCTGATCTCCCGCGACGACAGGCGCGGCCGTGCCTGGCGGAGGCCATAGGCGACGTTGTCCTCCACATCCAGATGCGGAAACAACGCATATTGCTGGAACACCATGTTGACCGGCCGCCGATAGGGCGGCGTGCCGGCCATGTCGTGGCCACGGATGAATACCGCACCTTCGCTTGGCTGTTCGAAGCCACCGATCATGCGCAAACAGGTTGTCTTGCCGCAGCCGGACGGCCCGAGCAAGGCGACAAAGGCAGACGGCGGGATGGCAAGATCGATGCCGCTGACCGCGATCACGCTGCCGTAGCGTTTGGTGACCCCGCGAAACTCAATGTCGGGCACTGCGGTCAAAGCTGCGGGCTCCAGCGGCTGATTGATCTCGAAACGCTATCAGAGCCAATGGCGGCTAGTATATACCTCCCAGGTGGTATATTTCGTCTATTTTCTCATCTGGAGGGGTATGAATTGGGCGTTTCGCGCAGCGATGAATACAGCCGGCTCGCTGCGCTCATCGCAGCGACGCGGGAGACCAGCGGCGAGCTTTTCGGCAAGGCAATGGTCGCCTGGCTCCGGCAGCATGTCAGCTTCGATCATTGCGTGATCTTCGGCTATCGCGGCGCCTCACGCCCGCCGCTGCTGTTCGAGACATTCTCGCCGGCCGAAAGCCACGTCTTCGTCGCGCTCTATCAGGAAGGGCCTTATCTGCTCGACCCGTTCCACCATGCTGCGGTCGAGCGCAAGGAAGGCTTTTGGCGCATGCGCGAACTGGCGCCGGACCGCTTCTATGCCAGCGAATATTACCGCTCATATTACAGCCAGACCAGGCTTGCGGAGGAGGTCGGCTTTTTCGTGCCGCTGCCGGGAAAGGACGCGCTGGTGGTCTCGCTGATGCGATTGCGCGCTTCGGGGCCGTTCGGAACCGCCGATGCCAGGTTGCTGCGCGACATGGCGCCTGCGGTGATCAGTCTCGTCAGGCTGCGCTGGCCTACCCTTCCGGCTGACGGACCGGTTGGGACGAAGCAAGACGAGGCGATTGCTCCGGTCAGCGAGTTCGAACGTGCTCACATCTGGAAGAGCCTTTCGCTCACGCCGCGCGAACAGCATGTCGTCGATCTGGTGCTTCAGGGCCATTCCACGGAATCGATCGCCAGGGCGATGCGCATCGTGCCGGGCACCGTAAAAGTCCATCGCCGCAACATCTACCGCAAGCTCAAGATAAAGTCGCAGGCCGGTCTGTTCGCGCGTTTTGTTGAGATCATGGACGCACGGATTCGGTAGTCCCAAGTTCAGCCGGCAGCGCCGTCCCAGGAACCGGTTTCAGCCATCTGCCTGAGCCGGCGCGCCACCCGAAAGACGTCCTTGCCGGTCTGCTGGTGCCAGTGATCCAGCCGCCGGATGATCTTGTCCACGCCTTCGAGGCTTGCCCAGAACATCGGTCCGCCCTTGCCGACCGGGAAGCCGTAGCCATTGACCCAGACGACATCGATGTCGGAGGCGCGGGCGGCAATCCCCTCGTCGAGAATCTTGGCACCTTCGTTGATCATCGGATAAAGCGTGCGTTCGATGATTTCGTCGGCACCGATCTCGCGCGGCACGATCCCCCTCTCGGCAGCCTTGCCGCGGATCAGCGCCTCGACCCCGGGATCGGGCAGCGGCGTGCGCGAGCCGTTCTCGTAGCGATAGAAACCGCTGCCGGTCTTCTGGCCGAAATGCCCCTGTTCGCAGAGCGCGTCGGCGATGTCGGCGGTCTGGCCGCGCGCCTTGCGATTGCGCCAGCCAATGTCGAGGCCGGCGAGGTCGACCATCTGGAACGGCCCCATCGGCCAGCCGAAATCGATGAATGCCTGGTCGACCTGGCGCGGCGTTGCGCCCTCGAGCAGAAGCGTCTCCAGTTCCGAACCCCGCGCGGCCAGCATGCGGTTGCCGACGAAGCCGTGGCAGACGCCGACGACGACCGGCACCTTGCCGATCCGCCGTGCCAGATCGACGATGGTCGCCAGCACGTCGGGTGCCGTCTTGTCGGCGCGGACGATTTCCAGAAGCTTCATGACGTTAGCCGGCGAAAAGAAGTGCATGCCCAGGACATCTTGCGGGCGCAACGTCGAAGCGGCGATCTCATTGACGTCGAGATAGGAGGTGTTGGTGGCGAGGATCGCGCCCGGCTTGACCACGGCATCGAGCCTGCCGAACACCGCCTTCTTGACCGCCATCTCCTCGAACACAGCCTCGACGACCAGGTCGCACTCGGCGAGGTCGGCATAATCGGTGGAACCCTTGAACAGGCCGAGCCGCTGGCGCTTGGCGTCTTCGCTCAGCGATCCGCGCGTGACGGAAACGGCATAGTTCCTGTCGATCGCCGCCAGCCCGCGCTGCAGCGCTTCCTGCGTCGTCTCCAGCAAGGTCACGGCGAGACCGCCATTGGCGAATGTCATGGCGATGCCGCCGCCCATCGTGCCGGCGCCGATGACGCCGACCCGGGCAATCTTGCGCTTGATCACGTCCTTGCCCGAGACCTTCGCCGCTTCACGTTCGGCGAAGAACAGATGACGCTGGGCGCGCGACTGGTCGCTGGCCACGAGCCTGAGGAACAGCGCACGTTCCGCCGCCAGCGCTTCGTCGAACGGCAGCGTGATAGCGTTGCGGACCGACTGCGCGCAGGCGATCGGCGCTTCGAGGCCGCGCGCCTTTCTGGCAAGCTCCGCTGCTTCCTTGTCGAAGATGGAGAGATCAGCTTCCTTGAGGAGTTCATTGCGGTCGCGCACCGGCGTGAATGGACCGCCTCTTGCGGCGATGTCGCCGGCGAAGCTCACCGCTTGCGCGGCCAAGTCGCCATCGAAGACCGCGTCCACCAG
>NZ_SUEG01000027.1:6271-14703 GCF_005063415.1 Mesorhizobium sp. | reverse complement strand
ATTCATGGCACTGCGCTCGGCGGCTTGGCGATGGCTTCCAGCACGGCGACGATGGCGCGCAATTCCGGCTGACGCACCGGTCTGCCGAATTCGGTGATGTCGGCGCCGGCGACGAAGGTCCGCCCGGCGCAGGCTATCACGATTGCTCCCACCGACGGCTCGTCGCGCAGCGAGACAAGCGCCCGCATCAGCGGCTCGCGCACATGCAAGCTCAGCGCGTTGACCGGCGGATTGTCGATGGTTACGACCGCGACGTCGCCGTGCCTTGTAGTGCTGACGAAATCGGACACGCAAACCTCATACAATGATGTTGGCCAATAGCGCGACGGGATTTACAGCGCTGGCATGCGGATGGGAACCACGTGTTTGCGGACTGGACCGATATCCTCGCGCCGGGTCGGGCCTTGCCTTAGCGCAACGCCTTCTGCCCGCCGGCGGCGGTGATGACGCCGACGATGATCAGCCCTGTCAGCACCAGGCGGACGCCGACGCTGACGCCGAACGTGTTGAGCATGGTCAACAGCAGCACCAGGAACAGCGCCGCGCCCCAGACCCCCGGCACATTGGCCTTGCCGCCGGCCACCGACGTGCCGCCGATGACGACGACGGCGATCGAGGCCAGCAGATACTCATTGCCGATATCGACATTGGCGCCGCGGAAATAACCGGCGAGCAATGCACCGTCGAGGCCGCCGAGCGCGCCCGACAGCATATAGGTGAGAAATCGCGTGCGGCCGACACTGACACCGGCCAGCCAGGCGGCGCGGATGTTCTGGCCGATCGCCAGCACCGAGCGTCCGTAGATCATGCGCTGCAAAACGATGCCGGCGCCGATGGTGAACAGCACGGTGAGGATCGCCAGCACCGGGATGCCGAACACCTGCCAGTTGGTGAAATCGGCAAAGCCCGGCGGCGGCTTGATCTGCAGGCCGCGCCCATAGCTGATATCGACCGACTGGATGACGAAGCTGGCCGACAGTGTCGCGATGATCGGCGGAATGCGCAGTGCCCAGATCAGCAGGTAGTTGACGGCGCCGATCGCCATGCCGCAGGCAAGTGCTGCCAGCAGTCCGACCGCGATCATCGCATCATTGCCGTCCATGACCTTCATGGCAACGGCGCTGGCAAGGCCGATATTGGCCGGCAGCGACAGGTCGACATTGCCCGGCCCGAGCGTGATGACGAACATCTGCCCGACGCCGACGATAACGGTGAAGACGGCGAGCGACAGCGCCGCCGTGATCATGCCGCCGCCGCCATAGCCGCCGGTGAAGGCGATGGTCGCCAGCCATACCAGCAGCGCCCCGAAGAACGACCAGATCCAGGGTCTGGCGAGCAGTGTCCGCAGCGAGGCCATGCTCACCTCTCCCTGCGGCTGATCAGCACCCGCGCCGCCAGCACGATGATCAGGATGGCGCCGTTGGCGGCGACCTGCCAGTCGGGCGGAATGTGCATGAAGGTCAAAAGCGGCGATGCCGCCAGCGCCAGTGTCAGCGCGCCGATGACGGCGCCGATCGGCGACACCCGGCCGCCGACGAACTCGCCGCCGCCGAGGATGACGCCGGCGATCGAAAGCAGGGTGTAGCCATTGCCGATATTGGCGTCGGCCGAGGTGGTGATGCCGATCAGCGCCATGCCGGACAAAACGCCGAACAGGCCGGTCAGCGCAAACAGCGCGATCTTGGTGCGCAGCAACGACCAGCCGGCGCGCTTCAGTGCAGCTGAATTGCCGCCCGATCCGCGCAGGATGACGCCATAGGAGGTGCGCATCAGGCCAAAGTGGACGACGGCTGCGATCAGCAATGCCGCGATGATCGGGAACGGAATGAAGGGTGGCTTGAAGGCCATCAGCGCCAGCAGCCAGTCCGGCGCCTTGCCGCCGGGCTTCGGCAGGATCAGGATGGCCAGGCCCTGCCAGACGAAACTCATGCCGAGCGTCACCACGATCGAGGGCAGGTTGCGCAGATGGATCAGCGCGCCGAGCAGCGCGTAGACGCCGATCGACCCGAGCAGGATCACGACGCCGAGCAGCGGCGCGTCCTTCAGCCATGTCGCCGTAACGCATCCGACGAAGCCGACAAAGGTACCGATCGACAGATCGAGCTCGTTGCCGGCGATGACGAACATCTGCGCGATCGTCGCCAGTGCGATCGGGATCGCCAGATTGAGCATCAGGCTGAAGCCGAAATAGCTGATGGCGCGCGGGTTGAGCCAGGCGATGGCGATGAGCACCAGCGCCAGCGACAGTGCCGGCAGCAGGCTGCGCAGCATGCGCGCCCGCCTCGTGGCGCGAGCCGAAGATTTTAGACCATTCTCGATGGATACCGCCGTCATCTCAGGCCGCGTCGCCGAACGAGGACTGGATGATCTTTTCCTCCGTCAGTTCGTCGCGACGAAGGTTGGCGACGATCCGGCCGTTCTTGAACACATAGATGTGGTCGCAATTGTCGAGCTCTTCGGTTTCGGTGGTGTACCAGAGGAATGTGCGGCCATGGCGAGCCTCTTCGCGCACCAGGTCGTAGACTTCGAGCTTGGTGCCGATGTCGACGCCGCGCATCGGATCGTCCATCAGCACGATCTTGGCGTCGGAGCCGAGCGCCCGCGCGAACAAGGCCTTCTGCTGGTTGCCGCCGGACAGCGAGAAGATGTTGTTGTTCATGTCGGGCGTGCGGATGCCGATTTTCCGCTGCCACAGCTCGGCGAGCTCGGCTTCCCGCTGCGGCGAGATCAAGAGGCCGTTGCGCAATCGCGCCAGCGAACGGATGCCGATGTTCTCGGCGATCGACCATTGCGGAAAAATCCCGTCCGACTGGCGGTCGCCGGCAACCAGCGCCACCGGCGCGGTGACCTCGATCCCGGTCTTGGCGCGGGAAGCCGCGGCAAAGATTGCCAGCAAAAGATCGGTCTGCCCATGCCCGGCAAGCCCGGCAAGCCCGATGATCTCACCGGCACGGGCGACAAGCTCGTTGCCGTCCTGCTGTCGCGGCGGACGCGCCCGGACCCGCAGCGGGCCGGGCCCCGGCTTGCCGCTCGCAATCTCGGCCGCGGCCTTCTCGCGCGCCTCCGCTCCGCCCATCGCCGTCACCAGCCTGTCGCGGTCGAATTGATCGGCCTGCCCGGCGGCGACCACTTTGCCGTCGCGCATCACGACGATGCGGTCGGCGTTTCCGAGCACTTCGCCCAGCACATGCGAGATCAGGATGCAGCTCTTGCCGGCGGCGATGAAGCGGCGCACGAACGCCAGCAGCTGGCCGGCCGTTTGCGCATCGAGCGAGGATGTCGGCTCGTCGAGGATGACCAGTTCGAGCGGCTCCTGCGTGACCGTGAAGGCGCGCGCCACTTCCACCATCTGCCGGCTGGTGATGGAAAGATCGCCGACGATGTCGGATGCCGAGATGCTGTGGCCGGGGAAGATCTCGTCGAGCTTGGCGGCGATCAGATCGGCCGCCTTGCGCCGCCAGCCGAAGCCATGCAGCGACGCGTGGTTGATCCGCGTATTCTCGGCTACGCTGAGGTTGGGGCAGAGCGACAGTTCCTGGAACACGCAGCGTATGCCGAGCTGCTGCGCGCGCGGCACCGAATAACTTGCCTCGACGCCGCCGCGGACCGCGATCTGCCCGCCGTCCGGGGTAAGCGTGCCCGCCACCATATGCATGAGCGTCGATTTTCCGGCGCCGTTATGGCCGACAAGACCGACGCATTCTCCAGCACGAACGCTGAAATCGACACCGGCGAGCGCCCTGACGGCGCCGAAATGTTTTTCGGCTCCGTCCAGTCTTATGATGTCCATACTGACGGCGCCGAAATGCTTTTCGGCGCCGTCAGGCCTGATGATGTCTGCACTGGCCTCGGGCATCCCTTAACGATACCCGGTTATCTGTGGCGGCAACAATAGTGCCATGCTCACTTGATGTTGGCCTTGATCGCCGCGACGGCGTCCTCCTGCGTGTATTCGTGGCTGGCGACGCCGCCCTTCGGAATCTTCGGCAGCGCGGCCTCGAAATCGTCCTGGGTGAAGGCAAGATAGGGCACCAGCAGGTCGTGCGGCACGTCGGTGCGGCCGTCGAGCACCTGCTGCGCCACCCAGAAGGCAAGCGTCGATACGCCCGGTGCGATCGATGCCGACCAGGTCTGGTAACCGTCCTTTTCCTTCTGCTCCTTCCACCACTGCAACTCGTCCTGGCGATTGCCCATGATGATGGTCGGGCGCGGCTTGCCGGCAGCGGCGAAAGCCTGCGCCGCGCCATAGCCGTCACCGCCCTGGTCGACGACACCGACCACATCCGGCAGCGACGGCAGGATCGTCGCTACGGCCTTCTGTGCCGTGGTCTGGTCCCAGTCGCCGGTCACCGAGCCGACGATCTTGAACTCGGGATGGGCAGCGACGCCTTCGAGGATGCCGGCATGGATGGCATCGTCGATCGAGGTACCGGCGAGGCCGCGGATTTCCAGGAGGTTGCCGCCCTTGGGCTGGAACTTGGCCATCTGCTCGACTTCCTGCTTGCCCATGTCCTTGAAGTCGACGACGACGCGGTAGGCGCAGGGTTCGGTGACGATGCCGTCGAAGGAGACGACGACAATGCCGGCGTCGCAGGCCTGCTTGATGGCGCCGTTGAGGGCATCCGGAGACGCCGCGTTGATGACGATCGCGTCATAGCCCTGCAGGATCAGGTTCTGCACTTGGGCTGCCTGCGTCGGCACTTCCTTGTCGGCCGTCGTGAAGACGTCGGCGGCGCCGACCACCTTGTCGGCAACTGCCTTCTTGGTGACGATGCCGTAGCTGTCGAGCATCGCCTGACGCCACGAATTGCCGGCGTAGTTGTTGGAGAAGGCGATCTTCTTGCCGCTGGTGTCGGCAAGCGCGGTGCCTGCGGCGAGCATTGCCGCAAGGGCGCCCAAAACGAATATTTTCTTCATGTCATACTCCTCCCGTGAGTTGCTGTCTTACTAGTGGTTAATGGCTGGCTGGTGGCTAATGACTGATACGCTCACAATGTGTTTTTTATCTATTATCAGACAAATGCAGATAGGCGACAAGCTGTCAACAGCAATCCATGGCCGGCGATCAACTTGCGGTGCAATCATTGAAACCGGTTCGGCTCCTGATCTAGGGATGGCGCTGGAGACCGATTGAATGGCAGCGAACCTTGCCCCGGGTGCACCCGGCATTCCGGCGCGCTGGACGTCGAGCGCCAAGAGCGGCATCGGCACCGCGCTCTCGCCGGCCTGCCCGATCTGGTTCACCATTAGTCACGGTATTCTCAACGAGATCTACTATCCCCGCCTCGACAGCGCCTGCACCCGCGATCTGGGGCTGATCGTCACCGGACCCGACGGCTATTTCTCGGAAGAAAAGCGCGACGCCGAGCACAGTATCGAACCCCTCGTGGACGGGGTACCTGCCTACCGGCTGGTCAACACCGCAGCCGATGGAACCTACCGGATCGACAAACGCATCCTCACCGATCCGGAACGTCCCGCCTTGCTGCAGGAGATTATGTTCACGTCGCTCAAAGGCGCGGCCGCCGACTACCGCGTCCACGCGCTGCTGGCGCCGCACCTCGTCAACGCCGGCATGGGCAACACCGCCTGGATCGACGACCATGAAGGAGAGCCTGTCCTGTTTGCATCGGGACGCGGCACCTGCCTGGCGCTCGCCTCGTCGCTGCCGTGGAAGGCGTGCTCGGCCGGCTATGTCGGCGTCTCCGACGGCTGGCAGCAGCTTCGTCAAGGCGGCCGGCTCGATGCGGCCTGCCGCAGGGCCGAGGGCGGCAATGTCGCGCTGACCGGCGAGATCGGCTTTTCGGCCGCGAACCCAAAAGTATTGCTGGCACTGGGCTTCGGCACGACGCCGCAACAGGCGGCGGAAACTGCTTTCGCCAGCCTGAAGCAAGGTTTTGGGCCCGCAGCCAGATCCTACGTCGACAAATGGCGCAAATGGCAGGCCGGATTGCTGCCGCTGGACCGGCATGCGGCGTCCGGCCTCAACAGCTACCGCCTCAGCACGGCGGTGCTGGCGGCACACCGCTCGTCTGCCGGAGCAGCCGTTGCCAGCCTGTCGATCCCGTGGGGCTTCAACAAGGGCGACGACGATCTCGGCGGCTATCACCTGGTCTGGCCGCGCGATCTGGTCGAAACCGCCGGCGGCTTCCTCGCCGCCGGCGACCCGGCGGAAGCCTTGCGCATCCTTGGCTATCTGCGCTCGATCCAGCAGCCGGACGGCCATTGGCCGCAGAACGCCTGGCTCGACGGGTCGGTCTATTGGCCGGGCATCCAGATGGACGAATGCGCCTTCCCGCTGCTGCTCGCCGACGCACTGCGCCGCGCCGGCCATTTGCCGCCTGCCGCACTCTCCTCCTTCATGCCGATGATCGAGCGCGCTGCCGCCTATGTCGTGCGCAACGGCCCGGTCACCGGCGAAGACCGCTGGGAGGAAGACGCCGGCTACAGCCCGTTCACACTTGCGGTCGAGATTGCAGCGCTGCTTGCGGCTGCGGACATGTTCGATGCCGCCGGCAAAACAGAGCCGGCAAACTATCTGCGCGAAACCGCCGATATCTGGAACGATCAGATCGAGCGCTGGACCTACGTCGCCGGCACCGCCGCATGCGACGAAGCCGGCGTCGAAGGCTACTATGTCCGCATCGCCCCGCCCGACACCGCCGGCGCGGCATCGCCGAAGGACGGCTTTGTGCCGATCAAGAACCGTCCACCCGGCGATACGGACCGCCCGGCCGAGGCGATCGTCAGCCCGGATGCGCTGGCGCTGGTCCGCTTCGGCTTGAGGGCAGCCGACGATCCGCGCATCCTCGACACGGTCAAGGTCATCGACGCGCAATTGCGCTGCGAGCTGCCGCAGGGCACGCTCTGGTACCGCTACAATGGCGACGGCTATGGCGAGCATGCCGACGGCGCGCCCTTCGATGGAACCGGCCAGGGTCGGCCCTGGCCGCTTCTGGTCGGCGAGCGCGCCCATTACGAGCTGGCGGCGGGCCGTAGGGATAGTGCGGCAAGCCTGCTCAGGACGTTCGAGAACTCTGCCGGGCCGGGCGGCCTGCTGCCGGAGCAGGTCTGGGACGGTCCCGACATGCCGGAGCGCGAATTGCGGCATGGCGGGCCCTCCGGCAGCGCCAAGCCGCTTGTCTGGGCGCATTCCGAGCACATCAAGTTGCTGCGTTCGCTACGCGACGGCGCCGTGTTCGACATGCCGCCGCAAGGCGTCAAGCGCTATGTCGAGGGCAGGACGGTGTCGCGCCTCAGGGCATGGCGCTTCAACCACAAGATCCGTACCATCCCGGCAGGCAAGGCGTTGCGCATCGAACTTCTGGCCCGGGCGGTGGTTCATTGGAGCAGCGACAATTGGGCAACCATCCATGACGCCGAGACCACCGCGAATCTTTTCGGCATCCATCTCGCGGAGTTGCCGGTTGCCGACGCCACTCCGGGCAATAGCATTGTCTTCACATTCTTCTGGTCCGATGCCGGCCGTTGGGAGAACGCTGACTTTTCTGTCGGCATCGGCGATACCGGAGAGAGCATGATCCCGCAAAGTGGAGACCGGTTTTCGGAAAAGATCATGCTTCAATAACAGCGCCACTAGATCATCGATCCCTCAAGTAAGGCAGGACGAGACCATGCAGATAGGAATGATGGGACTGGGCCGGATGGGCGCCAACATGGTTCGGCGCCTGCTGCGTGATGGCCACGAATGCGTCGTCTACGATATCAACCCGGCGAGCGTCGCGGCGCTTGTGAGCGCCGGCGCGGTCGGAGCCGCCTCGATGGAGGAGTTCGTCGGCAAGCTGGCGAAGCCGCGCAGCGCCTGGCTGATGCTGCCGGCGGCGATCACCGGCCGGATCGTCGACCAGGTGGCTGCCCTGATGGAGCCGGGCGACATCATCATCGACGGCGGCAATTCCTATTATCACGAGGCCGTCGACCACGCCGCGCGCTTGGCCTTGAAAGGCTTGAGCTATGTCGATGTCGGCACCAGCGGCGGCGTCTGGGGCCTTGAGCGCGGCTACTGTCTGATGATCGGCGGCCCCGACAGCGCGGTCCAGCATCTCGATCCGATCTTCGCGACGCTGGCGCCGGGCGCCGACGCCGCTTCGCCTGCCCCCGGCAAGGACGCCGGAACCGCTCCCTTCGGTTATCTCCACTGCGGACCGAGCGGCGCCGGCCATTTCGTCAAGATGGTCCATAACGGCATCGAATACGGCGTCATGGCCGCCTATGCCGAGGGCATGAACATCCTGAAGTCGGCGAATGCCGGCAAGCGGCAGCGCACCGCCGACGCCGAAACCAGCCCGCTCGAAAACCCGCAATATTACCAGTTCGACATCGACATCGCTGAGGTGGCCGAGGTCTGGCGGCACGGCAGCGTCATCGGCTCGTGGCTGCTCGACCTGACGGCCGGCGTGCTGAAAGCCGAT
>NZ_SUEG01000027.1:0-6261 GCF_005063415.1 Mesorhizobium sp. | reverse complement strand
GCCGATTCGTCGCTGACGCAGTTCGGCGGGCGGGTTTCGGATTCCGGCGAAGGACGCTGGACGCTGAAGGCGGCGATCGACACCGGCGTGCCGGCGCCGGTTCTGTCGTCGGCGCTGTTCGACAGGTTCTCCTCGCAAGGCGAATCCGAATTCGCCGACAAGCTTCTGTCCGCCATGCGCTATGCCTTTGGCGGCCATGTCGAAAAACCCAAGGCCGGCTCGTGACGGGCGACAGGGAGGCACGCCCATGAGCCAGGAACGATCGGACACGCTGGTGCTTTTCGGCGCCACCGGCGATCTCGCCCATAAGAAGATCTTCCCCGCTCTTTACGCCATGGTGGCCAAGGGGACGCTGAACGAGCCGGTGATAGGCGTCGCCTTCGATCCCTGGGACCTCGCCAAGCTGCAGGCGCGCGCCCGCGACGGCATCGTCAATGCCATCGGCAGCATCGACGAGAAGATCTTCGCCAGGCTTGCCTCGCTGTTGCGCTATGTCAGCGGCGACTACCGGGCACCTGCGACCTTCGAGAAACTGAAGACCGCGCTCGGCAGCGCTGAGCGGCCGCTGCACTATCTGGCGGTGCCGCCGGCGATGTTCGAGGTCGTCGTTCAGGGGCTGGAGCAGTCGGGCGCCGCCCAGGGTGCGCGCCTGATGGTGGAAAAGCCGTTCGGCCACGATCTGCAATCGGCGCGCTGGCTGAACCGGGTGCTGCATCTGGTCTTCGACGAGAAGTCGATCTTTCGCATCGACCATTATCTCGGCAAGGAGGCGATCCAGAACCTGCTCTATTTCCGCTTCGCCAATTCCTTCCTCGAGCCGATCTGGAACCGCAATTACGTCGAGAGCGTGCAGATCACCATGGCCGAGGATTTCGGTGTCGAGGGCCGCGGCCGCTTCTATGATGAGGTCGGCTGCATCCGCGACGTCATCGAAAACCACCTGCTCAACATCCTCTTGCTGCTCGCCATGGAGCCGCCGGTCGGCCGCTCGGCCGACGATCTGATCGACGAGAAGGTGCAGGTGCTGCGGGCGATCCGGACGCTGACCAGGGACGATGTCGTGCGCGGCCAGTTCGACGGCTATCTCAACGAGCCGGGCGTGGCGCCGAACTCGCCGGTCGAGACCTTCGCGGCGGTGCGCTTTTTCGTCGATACCTGGCGCTGGCAGGATGTGCCGTTCTTCATCCGAGCCGGCAAATCCCTGCCGGTGCACGCCACCGAGGTCATCGTGGGGCTGAAACGGCCGCCGCTCGACGTCTTCGATCCAATCACACCCGGCGACTGCAATCACGTGCGCTTCCGCATCGACCCGCAGGTGGCGATCTCGATCGGAGCCCGGCGCAAGGCGCCCGGCGACGACATGGTCGGCGAGCAGGTCGAGCTCACCGCGCTCGACGATTCGAAGGGCGACATGCCGCCCTACGAGCGGTTGATCGGCGACGCCATGAACGGCAACGGCCAGCTGTTCACCCGCCAGGACGCCAGCGAGCTCGCCTGGCGCATCGTCGGCCCGGTGCTCGGCGACACCACGCCGCCGCCTGTCTACGCGCCAAAGACGTGGGGGCCGGCCGAAGCCATGGCTGGATTCGGGCCGCCGAACGGCTGGATCAATCCAACGAAATGATTTCTGGGAGGCGAAAGTGGTGGCCAAAGCGGTGAAGCAACCGGCATCAGACGAAGAAAAGATCGTGCTTGCGATCGATATCGGCGGCTCGCACGTCAAGATCCGCACCAGCGCCGGCGGCGACGAGCGCAAGACCGGTTCCGGACCGGAGCTTACGCCGCAGCAAATGGTCGCGGCGGTGAAGACGCTCGCCGAAGGATTGCAATACGATGTCGTCTCGATGGGCTATCCGGGTCCGGTGCACCACAACCGGCCTTTGACCGAACCCGCCAATCTCGGCAAGGGCTGGGTCGGCTGCGATTTCGCCGCTGAGTTCGGCAAGCCGGTGAAAGTCGTCAACGATGCGCTGATGCAGGCCGTCGGCAGTTATGAAGGCGGCCGCATGCTGTTCCTTGGCCTCGGCACCGGCCTGGGGGCCGCGATGATCGTCGATAATGTCGCCCAGCCGATGGAGCTCGCCCATCTTCCCTACAAGAAGCGCGGCAGTTTCGAAGACTATGTCGGTGAACGCGGCCTGCAAAAGCGCGGCAAGAAGAAATGGCGCAAACACGTCTTCGACGTCGTCGACCGGCTTCGCGCCGCCATGCAGCCGGATTACGTGGTCATCGGCGGCGGCAATGTCGATGAACTCGCCGACTTGCCCGCCGATTGCAGACGCGGCGACAACACACGCGCCTTCGAGGGCGGATTTCGACTATGGCGCGACAAATCCCTGATTATCTGATATTGCTGATTGTCTGATATTATCGAGCACCGGCTCAGGGTTGTTAATCCCGCGCTGCCGTTAGTATTATTATTCAAAATAATGTGTGACGTGGTGCGGCGTCATTGCATTGCGCAGATTTGCCGACTAGGAATTTCTGCGACCCCCACGGACGGAGAAATAGATTGATCGACGACAGCAACAACGCTCGCAAGGACATCGACCTGCTCGAGCTGACCGCCCATATCGTGTCCGCATATGTCGAGAAGAACCGCTTGCCGGCTTCCGGCCTCGGGGATCTCATCGCCAGCGTCAGCGCCTCCATAGGCGGGCTGGGGCAACCGGCAGTGCCGGTCGCCGCGCCGCTGACGCCTGCCGTCAATCCCAAGAAATCGGTGACGCCGGACTACATCATCTGTCTCGAGGACGGCAAGAAGTTCAAATCCTTGAAGCGCCATATCGGCGTCCATTTCGGGCTGACGCCAGATGCCTATCGCGCCAAATGGGGCCTGCCGTCCGACTACCCGATGGTCGCTCCCAACTACGCGGCCTCGCGTTCGCAGCTCGCCAAGGCGATCGGCCTCGGCCGCAAAGCCGCCCCGCCCGCTCCCGTCAAGGGAAGGGGCCGGAAGGCCAAGGCGACGGCTTAGGCTTCGTTGGTATTTGATCGGCCTGCGAACGGCGGTCTCTGCATCCCGTAGCAGCACCAATAGCCATCGTGGCGCTGCCCCTCATCGCCCTGCCGGGCACTTCTCCCCGTAAAGAACGGGGAGAAGGGGCTTGGCCGCGACGCTGGCGACCCCCTCTCCCCGTCCTTCACGGGGAGAGGGTAAGGGTGAGGGGCAGCGCAAACGCCCAAAATTGGCAGGGCGATGGAACACCGCCTTCGACCAGCCTGCCTCCCTTCGCCAGAACGAAATTCGTTGATCCAGGCCGGATTTTTGCGCGCGCCTCCGGCCGAACTGCGCTAAAGGCTTTTTTGGCCGGACCAGCGCCCATCGTGGAAGTGCCCCGCCGGCCGACATCGCCGCCACGGGGCCTAATCCATGACCACAGAATCCCAAGTACCATCCGACCAGCGCTATGCCGCCTTTCGCCACCGGCCGTTCCTGAGCTACTGGGCGGCGCGCTTCCTCTCGACATTCGCCACCCAGATCGTGTCGGTCGCCGTCGGCTGGCAGATCTACGATCTCACCCGCGACCCGTTCGACCTCGGCCTTGTCGGCATCGTCCAGTTCCTGCCTTCGCTGCTGCTGGTGCTGGTCACCGGCGACGTTGCCGACCGTTTTGGACGCCGCCTGATCATGGCGCTGGCGGTGCTGGTCGAGGCGGGCTGCGCCTTGGCCCTGCTGCTGTTGACGCTGCGCGGCCTCTCCGGGCCGATGCCGGTCTTCATCGTGCTCGCCATGTTCGGCATCGCGCGCGCCTTCTTCGGGCCGGCCTCGTCATCATTGTTCGCCAATCTGGTGCCGCCGGAGGATTTCGCCAACGCCATCGCCTGGAACTCGTCCGCCTGGCAGACAGCAACCATCGTCGGGCCGGTAGCCGGCGGCCTGCTCTACGGGCTTTCGGCCGAAGCCGCCTACACCTCCGCGGCCGTGCTGATGCTCATCGCCGCCGTGCTGATCTTCACCATCCCGAAGCCCGCCCAGCGCAGCCGGACCGACAGGCCGACGGTACAGACCCTGTTCGCCGGCTTCGGCTACATCTGGAGCGAAAAGATCGTGCTCGGTGCCATTTCGCTCGATCTGTTCGCGGTGCTCCTGTCCGGCGCCTCGGCGCTGCTGCCGGTCTATGCACGCGATATCCTTGAACTCGGCCCGTGGGGGCTCGGCCTGTTGCGCTCGGCGCCCGGCGTCGGGGCCATCTGCGTCGCCATCTGGCTGGCCGGACACCCGATCCGTAACCATGCCGGCCTTGTCATGCTCGGCTTCGTCGCGCTGTTCGGTGCGTTCACGGTTCTGTTCGGCCTCTCGGCCATCACCTGGTTGTCGATCGCAGCCCTTGCCCTGCTCGGCGCCACCGATATGTTCAGCGTCTATATCCGCGAGACGCTGATCCAGCTCTGGACGCCGGACGACGTCCGCGGCCGCGTCAACGCCGTCAACCAGGTGTTTGTCGGCGCCTCCAATGAGCTCGGCGAATTCCGCGCCGGCACCATGGCGGCGTTGATCGGCACGGTTCCGGCCGTGGTGGTCGGCGGCGTCGGGGCGATCGCTGTCGCCGGCCTATGGGCGGTGCTGTTCCCGCAGCTGCGCAAGGTGCGTCATCTCAGGGGACGAAACTAAAGCGCGACGCGCTTTAGTTCGTTTGTTTGTGCATGTCGTTATCCCAATACCGCTGCACACTTTGAGCGAAATGCACCGACTTCACCGCAGCGCCGGCTTGCCGAAAATCATCGGCAGGAACTCGCCGAGCCAGCGCTTGAGGTGCATGTCCCAGATCAGCCGGCCGCCGAGATGGTCGCGGCCGGGCTGCGCGCCGGGCAGTTCGAAGCGGTGAGCGCCGCGCACCACCCAGCGCTGCATCATCGCCCGGGTCAATTCGCCATGGAACTGGATGCCCCAGGCATTGTCGCCATAGCGGAAGGCCTGGTTGGGATAGGTTTCGGCCGTCGCCAGAAGCGTCGCGTCCTTGGGCAGCGAAAAGCCCTCGCGATGGAACTGATAGACCATCTCCGGCCAATGCATCAGCCTGCTGCCCGCTTCGGTCGCCTTCAGCGGATACCAGCCGATTTCGACGAGACCCTCGCCATGACCCTCGACCCTGCCGCCAAGATGCTTGACCAGCATTTGCGCGCCGAGGCAGATGCCCAGCAGTGGCCGGTTCTCGTTGAGCGGAATCTTAAGCCAGTCGGTCTCGCGACGGACGAACTCGTCGCCGTCATTGGCGCTCATCGGCCCGCCGAACACCACGGCGCCGGCATGGCCATCCAGCGTCTGCGGCAAGGCCTCGCCGAGCGGCGGGCGGCGGATGTCGAGATCGAAGCCTTCCTCGATAAGCATATGGCCGACCCGTCCGGGGCTCGAATGCTCCTGATGCAGCACGATCAGGATCTTTGGTCTCGGGCTTGGCTTGGGCGGCATTGGAAGGCGGGATCCTGTCTATTCGTCGCTCGACGTTCCGGCTGCACCAGGAGCCGCGGCGGCCGCCTTGAGGCGCGCCTCGACACGGTCGCGACGTTCGACGCCGATCAGCTCGGCGACCCGCCAGACGGTATTGTCCTCGAGTTCGTGCAGCTCGCCATCGGCATAGACGATCTCCCACATCAGGCCGATGAAGGCCTTTCGCGCCTCGGCATCGAGATGGCGCTTGAGCACGCTGGTAAAGGCGTAGAGGTCGATCGCCTCATTGTCGGCCCGCTCGCCGGCAGCCGCCAACGCGTCGAGTTCGTCGCCGCTGATCGAGTAGCTTTCCGCCAGCACCTTCTTGAACCGCTCCCATTCGGTATCCTGGCGCACCCCGTCGGCGTTCATCACGTGGAAAAGCAGGGCGGACGCCGCAATGCGCGGATCGTCGGCGCTGGCGCTGGCGCCACCACCGGACGGCAGATCCCTTAGAAACGACAGAACGCGTTCGAACATCAAATCATTCCCAATAAGCCCGGGTCCACTCGACCCTGATCAGAACAAACGAAACCGGCGCGTCAATTTATCCGCCGCGTCGTCGGGATCGACGCCGGGGTCGTCGGGCAGTCGCGTCAATTCCTGCGCCGGCTCGACGGCTTCGGCATCTTCCGGCACCGCGGCAAACGCCGCCGCGGTGACCGGTGTCACATGATCCTCGCCGGCACGGTTTTCCGGCCTCTCCTCGGTCGCCGCGCTCGGCGTCTCGGCAGCAACCGCTGTGGGCTCGATCGCCTCGGCTGTTTCCTCCACCGGCTTAGCTGGAGCCGCGATTGCCGGCACCGGTGCCTCCGGCGTCTCTTCATGGC
>NZ_SUEG01000279.1 GCF_005063415.1 Mesorhizobium sp. | reverse complement strand
TCCTTCGGCTGCGGCACCGGCGCTACCTCCGTAGCGGGAATAGGCTTCGGCTCTTCCTTCGGCTTCGGCACGTCCTCGGGCTTGGGCTTTTCGACCGGCGTCGGCGCGGGTGGCGGAGCCGCCGTCATATCGACTGGCTGGGGCTTGGGCTCAGGTGTCGGCGGCTTGTCGGTGTCGACGCTGTTATCGCCGACTTTCTGGGCATCGGGAACGATGTCGGGACGCTGCGTCGGTACCGGCGCCGGCTTGTCGTGCATCACAGACTTCTTGTCGCCTTGCAGGACCTGCGCCGTCGCTTCCATCGGCACGATCTCGACCGACACCGATTCCGCATCGGACGCAGGCATCGCGGGCGGCGAGGACAACGTGAACAGCCCGAAGGCAATCGCCACCGTATGCAAGATCACCGATGTGGTGAGGCCGGTCCTCATCTTGCGTCTACTGATCCTGTTCCTGCAGTGAAACCAGGCCGATATTCTTGTAGCCGGCAGCCGAGACGCGGGCCATCACCTTCATGGCAGTGCCATAGTCGGTGGACTTGTCACCCCTGATGAAAATGCGCTCGTCATAGCCGGTCTTCGAGATCGCCTGCAGCTTGGCCACCAGCTCCTCGATCGGGATCTCCGTTTCCTGCAGGTAGATCTGACCGGCCGAGTTGATCGAGACGGTTATAGGCTGCGTATCGGCGTTCATCGCCTTGGCTTGCGTATCTGGCAGGTCGATCGGCACGCCGACCGTCAGCAACGGCGCCGCGACCATGAAGATGATCAAAAGCACCAGCATCACGTCGACCATCGGCGTGACGTTGATCTCCGATATCAAGGCGTGATGGCGGCCGCGCCGCCTGTGGCCGCGCCCGCCGCGTCCTCCGCCACCTGCGCTTACGGACATTCCCATGATCGTTCCTCAGGCCTTCTGCGCGACTTTTTCATCGATTTGGCGCGAGAGTATGGCGGAGAACTCATCCGCGAACCCTTCCATGCGCACCGCGATCTTGCTCGCGTCCGACGACAGCTTGTTATAGGCGATGACGGCCGGGATGGCGGCGAGTAGGCCGATGGCCGTCGCCAGCAGCGCCTCGGCGATGCCGGGCGCGACCACCGACAGGCTGGTGTTCTTCGAGGCGGCGATCGCCTGGAACGAGGTCATGATGCCGATAACCGTGCCGAACAGGCCGATGAAGGGCGCCGCCGAGCCGGTGGTGGCGAGAAAGCCGAGCCGCCCTTCCAGCTTTTCCATTTCGCGGGTCAACGCCAGGTCCATCGCCTTGTCGATGCGGGTCTGCAGGCCGAGCGGCGATTTCGCGCCCTTCTCGAAGCTTTTCTTCCATTCGCGCATGGCGGCGACGAAGATCGCGCTCATGCCGGTTGTCTTGCGGTCGGCGAGCGTGCGGTAAAGCTCTTCCAGCGACTGTCCCGACCAGAACACCTGTTCGAAGCGATTGAGCGCCAGCCGCATGCGGGCATAGGCGACGAGCTTGTCGACGATGATCGCCCAGGTCCAGATCGAGGCGCCAAGCAGCCCGATCATGACCAGCTTGACCACCCAACCGGCCTGCATGAACAAGGCCCAAATCGATAAATGCGCGCCCGGGTCGGCGAGAGCGATGTTTTCCATGTTACGTCCTTAAAGATTTTCCGGGCGTGGCTGGCGGCTGGCCCATGGGCATCCCTTGTGGTCCGTTCGCGTGAAGCTTGCGGAATAACCCCAAATGCACCGTTGGCGGCCTTTTCGGGGCAAATATTGGTGAAAGGAAGGCGCTTGGATTCTCCCAATCTTAACCAATCCCTTCATGGACCGTTATGGTTAAGGATGGGTTAGGACGTACAGCGCGGCGCATTGCCGCGCCCCGACGAGCTGCCCGGCGATCGTAGCCCCTAACCGGGAGCTCCGGGATCATCCGCCTCTGCCCCTTATTTGCGCGTTCTGGGCATGAAGGCTGCGATCCAGTCCTTGGGAAAGCGCCGCGGCCGGCCGTTCTCGCCGACGATCGCCGCTTCGACCCGCACCTCGACCAGCACCTCGCTGCCGCGTTTCAACTGCTGCGCCATGACGATGCGCGCGCCGGAAATCTCGTCGGTGCGCGTATCGATGGTCAGGATGTCGTCCATGCGGGCCGAACCGCGGAAATTGATCTCCATGCGCCGCACCACCCAGACTATTTTCTCGCCATGCTTGCCGTCGGCAAGCTCGGTGTGGTGGACGCCGGCCAGCCGCAGATAATCGGAACGGCCGCGCTCGAAGAATTCGAGATAGCGCGCGTGGTAGACGACGCCGGAGAAATCGGTGTCGGCATATAAACCCGCGCCATCAATCGATGGCCGAATTCCGTCAGCGCGCCGGAAAGCCCGGCGGACAATGCCGATTCACCATGATCGTCCATTGCGCTGTCCTTTTGGTCCCGACGAGCATCTGTTTTGACACCACCTGTTTTGCGCATAGACCGGCGATGATCAAGACCTGGAGGACAAGGGAACTGCCAGCACCGAAGCCATAAGCAGCGGAACTTACGGTTCTTCCTGGAACAGGCTGATCTGCTGCTGCGCCAGGTCCTTCGGCGCGTCGAGGCCGAGATGCCGCCAGGCATTGGCCGCCAGCACGCGGCCGCGCGGGGTGCGCATGATGAAGCCTTGCTGGATCAGAAAGGGTTCGATGATGTCCTCGATGGCGTCGCGTGGCTCGGAAAGCCCGGCAGCGATTGTCTCGATGCCGACCGGCCCGCCGCCGAAATTCCGGGCGATCATCTGGAGATAACGGCGGTCGAGCGCGTCGAGGCCGAGCCCGTCGACCTCCAGCCGCGTCAGCGCCTCGTCGGCGATCTCGCGGTCGACATGGCCGTCGCCGGCAACGCTGGCAAAGTCGCGCACCCGGCGCAACAGCCGGCCGGCGATGCGCGGCGTGCCGCGCGCCCGCCGGGCGATCTCCAAAGCACCGTCGTCGCCGAGCGGCATGGCAAGGATGCGGGCGCCGCGCCGCACGATCTGCTCGAGTT
>NZ_SUEG01000278.1:247-3017 GCF_005063415.1 Mesorhizobium sp. | reverse complement strand
ATGATGGCCGGCGTCGAGCGGATGATGGGACTGGCGTCGCTGGCGCAGCAGAATGCCGTCACCGGGCAGCACGACATCTTTGGCGCCTCGCTCGGCGCACAGTCGCAGGCGCTCAACCTGCCGGCGACCGAGCCCTGGCTCGCCGCCGACCGCCTGCACCGCGAATTCCAGGTGGTCGGGTTCTATCTCTCGGCGCATCCGCTCGACGAATACAAGGCGGCGCTGCAGAAAATGCGGGTGCAGACCTGGGGCGAGTTTTCGGCGGCCGTCAAACGCGGTGCTGCCGCCGGCCGGCTCGCCGGTACCGTCACCACCAAGCAGGAGCGCAAGACGCGCACCGGCAACAAGATGGGCGTCGTGCAGTTTTCCGACACGTCGGGCCAGTATGAAGCGGTGCTGTTTTCCGAGGGGCTGGCGCAATACCGCGACCTGCTCGAGCCCGGCCGCTCGGTGGTGATCACCGTTTCGGCCGAAGACAGGCCTGAAGGCGTCAATCTGCGCATCCAGACCGTGCAGTCGTTGGAGGAAGAGGCAAGCCGTATCCAGAAAGCGTTGCGCATCTTCGTCAGAAATGACGCACCGGCATCGACAATCCAATCGCAGCTTGGCCAGCGTGGCGACAGTCAGGTGAGCATCATCGTCATCAAGGAAGGCGGCGAGGGCGAGGTTGAGATCGAGTTGCCCAACCGCTACCGCGTATCGCCGCAGATCGCGTCGGCGATGCGGGCGGTGCCGGGCGTGGTCGAGGTGGAACTGGTCTAAGGGTTAGCGCGCGCTCATGAAGCGGCGATCTCCGCCGGTTGCGGTGCTCTCCGCTGCAGGTTGAGCAGATTGCCCATCAGGATCAGCGCGCCGCCGCCGGCGGTGAAAGCGTCGATCTGCTCGTGATAGAGCAGCCATCCGATCACCGCCGACAGCGGCACGCGTAAAAAGTCCATTGGCGAGATGACCGTCGCATCGGCATAGACAAGTGCGCGGGCCATGCAGAAATGCGAGGACATGCCGGTGAAGGCGATCAGCAGGATCCACGGCCAGAGTTCGAGCGGCGGGTTTTGCCATTCGTATAGCGCCGGGACCAGGCCAAGCAGCGATTGGATGATCAGCATCCAGAAGATGATGCGCACGACGCTGTCCGTCCGCGTCAGCGACTTGACGAGGACCACCGAGATGCCGAAGCAGACCGCGGCTCCCAGCACGATAACATGCCCCGGATTGACCGCGCCGACGCCCGGACGCACGATGATCACAACGCCGATCAGGCCGAGCACGATCGCCGCGAGTCGTGGCCGGGAGAGCCTTTCGCCGAGGAAAGCGACCGCCAGCAAAGCGGTCCAGATCGGCGTCGTGAATTCGATCGAGATCAGCACGGCAAGCGGGATCAGCGTCAGGGCGTAGAGCCAGGCAGCCTGGCCGGTATAGTGGATGACGTTGCGGGCGATATGGGCCAGCGGACGCCCGGTGCGCATCGTCGCAAAACCGCCTGACATCATGACCAGCGGCAACAGGATGAAAAAGCCGATCACCGAGCGCAGCTCGAGGACTTGGAAGACGCTGAGTTCGGCCGTCGTGGCGCGGCCGGCCACCGACATCGCCAGGAACGAGGCGACCGACAGCGCCATCCAGAACGCGGCCTTGGGGATCGAGGGTGCGGGTGCCATGCGGCTATGTCGCAAGCCGGAGCGCTCATCGCAACCGCTAGCCGACGCATTCGGCTGGGCCAGCCGTGCAGCGTTGCGAACAGTGATGTTGAAGCCGGAACCCTCGGCTGAGGGAAGCGTTGGTCGGTCAGTGTTTGCGTGCTGTGTTTTGGATACCAACCAGGAGCGGTCCGATGAAATCACTTGCACGATTTGTACTTGCCGGCTGCCTGACGGCCGGGGCTGGCGCAGCGCATGCCGACGATCCGGATTTTCTTCGCTCATTCCAGGGGAACTTCGCCGGCAAAGGCATCGTCAAGGTCACCACCGATGCCCCGACGGTGAATGTCTCCTGTCATTTCAATTCCGACGCGACGTCGAGTTCATTGTCGCTCGACGGCAGCTGCCGTGGTCTGATCGTGGTGACGCGCGCCATCAGCGCGGATCTGAAGTCCAGCGGGACGAAGTATACCGGCACCTATGTCGGATCGCGCACCGGGCCGGCGCAACTGAGCGGCAGCCGTTCCGGCAACGCTATCAATCTCGGCATCCGTTGGGCCAAGGAGGTCAATGGCGATCGCACGGCGCAAATGACGGTCGAGAAGAACGGCGAGGACGGCATGCGCCTGACCGTCGTCGATACCGATCCGAAAACCGGCAAGAGTGTGGTGACCACCCGGATCGATCTGCGGCGCACCTGACTATCACTCCTCGACCGGTTCGGGCGGATGGGCATCGCGGCCTTTGCCGAAGGTATAGCCGGTTTCCACCGCCCTGCGGCCGAACTTGCCGCGCAGCGTGTCGATGGCGCCTTCGGCCATGGCGCGCTTGCGTGACTGGACGTCGACCAGATCGGGCGGGTCCGCCCGGTCGTCGTCGGAGAGATCGCTGACGCCAATGCCGAGCAGCCGGTATTTCGTGCCATCCGCTTCCTTGCGCAGCAGCTCGAGCCCGGTCTGAAAGATGCGGTCGGCCAGCCGGGTCGGATCGCCGAGCTGGCGATTGCGCGTGCGGATTTTGAATTCCTGGGTCTTCAGCTTGAGGACGACGGTGCGTCCGGCAATGCCGGATTTCTTCAGCCGGGCCGAGACTTTTTCCGACAGCGCCCTCAGCACCGAAACCAGTTCGTCGAC
>NZ_SUEG01000278.1:0-237 GCF_005063415.1 Mesorhizobium sp. | reverse complement strand
CCTGGTCGGGAACGACGCGACGGTCGTCCTCGCCGCGCGAAAGCCGGTAGAGCCGGTCGCCCATGACGCCGTAGCGGCGCATCAGGTCGCCGCGTTCCATGCGCTGCAGCTGGCCGATGGTGCGGATGCCGTCGCGCTCGAGCGTGGCGGCAAAGGCCTTGCCGACCCCCCAGATCAGCGTTACCGGCTGCTCGGCCAGGAAGCCGATAGCCTCGGCCTCGCCGATCACCGAAAAGC
>NZ_SUEG01000277.1 GCF_005063415.1 Mesorhizobium sp. | reverse complement strand
ATGGAAACCCGCGCCTCGAGAATGAAAAATACCTACCGCTGGCGGCGCCGAAAGAGACCAACCACATGCCAAGCACCCAAGGCGTCACCTTGGGGTCGTTCAATTCGGAAGCGACGCTGTCGACCGCCTGTTCGAAGATGTCCTGCCGCCCTGACCAGACCGCATGGTCCACAAGAGCTTCACTGGCAAGCAATCTCAGGTCAACTGGAACTTCATCAGTCGGACTCGACAGCTGTTGCAGGAGTTCGTCGGCGATCTTCACTCCTGCCCGTGCGGTCTCCTCGTCGGCCTCGCCGTAGTCAACGGCCCGCAACATGCCGACACCGACCAGCATCCACTCTCTCGGGACAAGATCGGGTTGCCTCCCGCGAAGGATGGCGGCTGCCCTTCGCGTCCACCTGTCCAGGCCCCCGTGCGTCCGCCAGCTGCTTGTCTTTACGAGCACGGCGCGGGTTACGGTTAGCCACTGCCCCCTCAAATCGCCGTCCTTTACGAACGCCTCCCAAGCCCGTGAGAACCATCGCTCGGCTGCGGCGTCGTCAGGAACGTGAGCGGCCCCGACCCAGTGGAGAAGCCAGCCTTCCAGTTCTTCAGCAGGAAATCTGGTGCCCCATTCGATCAAGGTAGCCCTGCGACCTTGGGATAGCATCGCCTCGGCGTGCTCGATAACCAACTCGCGGGCTAGCGCCCAGGCTTCTGCTTGGAGGGCCATCGATACGGCAGCGTCGACCAATCCTGCATCGCGCAGGACCCGAGCTGCCCTTTCGCGCAGACTTGCCTGCTCTTCCGGCGGCAGCCGTGCTTCGAAGAGCCTGGACAGGTAATCGCGCAGGAGGTCGTGGAACTGGAATCCTCCGCTTCCGAGGCCTGTTCGGGTAACCAACAGCTGCATTTGGAAGAGCCGCTCCAGCACCGGGCCGCCGACTCTGGGTCCGAGCAAGGCGTCGGCAAGACCGGAATTGATTTCGGGAAGCAGATTAAGCTTCAGCAGGGTGTTCTGGTCCTCGCTTGGAACGTTCTGCAGGAACAGTCTGCCGACCACCTCCTGGAAATTTCCCTGCGCTAAAGGCATGGCGCTCATCAACTGTGGGGAACTTGATTTCTGGTTGGCGATCATGACCAGGCCGACCGCCCACCCCTTGGCGGCGGCGACGTCGATCCCCTTCTCATGGCCTGGTTCCCTGAGGCCGACGAGGCAGCGTGCTTCGTCCTCCGTGAATTCCAGTGTGGTCTGGCCGATGACCGGCAGCTTGCCTGCGAGCGCAAGTTCGGCCACGCCCCCACCAGGCAGTGTACGCGATATGCAGATGCACCGGACCGTGTTGGGCAGTTCCCTCAGCAGGACAGCCAGAACTTCGCGGAATTCTGGCGTGTCGGCACGGTGGATGTCGTCGAGAACGACGATCGTGTTCGGCTCCAGATGCGCCAAGTAAGCTCGGAAGAACAGGCGCGCGAAGGCCGCTGCATCCTCCGCATACTCCGTTCCGAAAACAGGGAGGCTGAGTTCCTGCGCCCCAGGCGACATGGCCAGATAGTAGAACAGGCGGGCGACATCCTGGTCCTCGTCGTCGACGCGATACCAGACATGCGGGGCGTCTGATCCTTGGACGTAATCTATGACCGCGGTGGTCTTCCCGTATCCGCCCGGGGCGGCAATCCAGCACATGCCGGATTTCAGGCAACTGTCGACCAGAGCCGCGACGCGCGGCCGCCGCGCAATACCCGCGGGTCTCGGCATTGAGAGTTTCGCTATCGAGCCGCCGTGCACCGCCGCATCCAGATCCACCAGCTGCACTCTTATAGCAGATGATGGGCCGGGCGCGCGTCATTTCAGCATGTAAGCTAAACGTAAGCGCGGCTCCGTCAACGTCGGCATCTTTCCAACTCAGGGAGGAAACAATGCCGACCGCAACCGTCCAGACCATCTATTGCGTCCAGCCCGCCACAGGAACCGATTTCGGCGTCAACCAGGCGGTTATCGATGCGATCATGAGCCTGACGCCGCAATTTACCCAGAACGACTTCGCCAGCAATCTGCTGCACGGCATCAGGTCCCTGCCCAGCATTCTTGGAGCGATCGACGCCATCCGGGCCGATCCGGACAACCTGTTCATCACCACAGGGACTGAAGGTAATGTCGATGACGCTGTCTGGCCGTCTCCCGGAAATACCAGGGAAGTCAATGCGGACCAGTCATTCGAACCTGGCCTTGTGCTGCCGTTCGAGTATAGCCAAAATCTCTCGCTCTGGGATGAAGACGGCCCTCTCAATGGCAATGATCCACTCGGCTCTGTCACGATGACGGCCGATGAGCAGGGAACGGGCGAGATCGCGAAAATCGCCCGCTCGGACATCGAGGGTTCCGCATATTACGTCATCTACCGAGTCGACTGACGCCGGCTCCCGCCTTGAAGCTTGTCTCATAGGAGAAAAAACAATGTTTCGCTGTCGAGCAATAGCGGCCGTTGCCGTTCTGATAATCGTCGTGCCGCCCGTCCAAGCCCAGGAGCAGGCCGAACCTCGCGGTGTGGGGCACATCGCACCTTCACTTTCAGATTGGCCCGACCGGGACCGCATGACGCCCCGCGCCGCCGAGCAACCGTCGTGACGCAAGCCTGCTTTGGCAGGAAGTTGAAATGGCTGCAGGCAACGAGCCTACCCGCAGCCAAGGTTGATGATACCGGCGGCCCTCTTTGCCGCCCGCCTGGAACCGATTGGAGGATCTCGATGTTAAACAATCCGTTTGAAACGATCCCGTTCAAGGAAGCCGCCTGGGCCGAAGGTTTTTGTAAGGGGATCGCCTCGATGTCCTCGCCGAGCCCAAGCGATGCCATCACGGGAGAGGACTTCGACGCCTTCAACGACGGCGTCTCGACGGGCGCCGATGTGGCCGCAAATGGCATCCAGCTCGACGATGTGTGCGTCCCTGCCCTCGAGGGAAGCCCTGGACACGGCGTTGGCCTGGCGATCGACGGCGCCCATGTTCTTCATGCCGGTTGGGAAGCCCGCCATCTGGCCGGTCTGTCAGGCGCCTTCGCCGGTATTCTGTTGGGGGTCATTTCCCTCGGGACTTCTGCCAAC
>NZ_SUEG01000276.1 GCF_005063415.1 Mesorhizobium sp. | reverse complement strand
GATGGCGAGCGTCAGCGGATGGCCGACATCCCGGGTGAAAGCAGCATTGTCGTCCTTGCCGCGCATCGCCTCGCGCTGCGCCTCGAGCAAGCCGCGTGCCGGCGCTTCGAGGCCGGCGCCGACAAACGCCATCATCGCGTGGGCGTCGTTGAAGGCATAATGGCCGGCGCTCGCCTTGGGCAACCAGTTGGCGGCGAGCGCAGCCCAGCGCTCGCCGACATCGACGCCGCCGAGATGCAGCCGCCACAGAATCGCCGAGGCATCGACCATGTTGAGCGCCAGCGTCGAGCGCTCGCCATAGATGGGCCCGTCGTAGAGCGCCAGCACCTCGTCGGTCTCGCCGAGATCATAATGGAACAGCGCCAGATGCCACCAATTGTGCACCTGCAGGAAGCTTTCCCGCGTCCACGCTTCGGGATTGGCGCGCATCCACAGAATGCCGTCCTTCTGCCGGCTCTGCATCTCCATAACATGGGCCACCGCATGCTGGGCCCAGCCGTCGCGCGGCTCGAGATCGACCGCCGTGCGGCCAAGCCTTTCGGCGCGCGCGTAGTCGCCCATTTCCTCCAGCCCAAAGGCCTGCATGCCGAGTATGGCGTGGTAGCCCGGCATGCCGCTCTGCCAGGACGGCAGCGCGCGGCCGATGCGGTCGCGCAGCATGCGGGCATTGCCGGTGAAGAAGTCGATCTGGTGGCCGGTCTGCAGCGCCAGCGCATCGAGCGGAAACTTGATGGCGATGTCCTCCAGCACGCGGGCGGCCTCGTGCCAGTGTCCGTCCGCAAGGTGGCCAAGGGCGGCGACATGCGCCTGCTCGCGTGTCGTCGCGGCAAGCGGCAGCGCTGCCTCGTGACATGCCTTGGCCACCGCCGTCGCTTCGCGCTCTGTGGCGAGGCCAAAGAGATAACCCTTGAACACATGCGCCATGACGAAGCCGGGATCGTCGGCGATTGCCCGGTCAATGGAACCGACCGGATCGCCGATGAAGCACTGCAATTCGCGCACAGCCCGGCTGTAGGACGAGAGCCCGGCCTCCGTCGCGCCAGACAGTGTCAGGCCGAATGCATCGCTCACCGCCATGGCTTGTCCTCAGTTGCCCGAGCGCATCGCCACTGTCGCGATGCCGGCGCCGACCAGCAGCGTGCCGCCGGTGCGGTTGAAGATACGGATCGCCTTCGGGTTGTGCACGACGTTGCGCGCCCTTGTCGCGATCACCGCATAACCGAAGGCATTGGCGAAGGCGAGCGCCAGGAAGGTCGTCTCGAAGATCAGCATCTGTGTCCAGAAATCCGCGTGCCGGTCGAGGAACTGCGGCAGGAAGGCGACGAAGAAGGTGATGCTTTTCGGATTAAGCGCGGTAACCAGCCAGGCATGCGCCGTCATCTTGGCCGATGACACCGCATCGGTGCGCGGTTCGGCCCGGAGCGCGCCGCCGGCGCGAAACAGCTTGATGCCGAGATAGATCAGATAGCCGGCGCCGATCACCTTCAGCACGGTGAATACGGTGGCCGACGCCGCCAGCAGCGCGCCGATGCCCAGCATCGACAGTGTCATCGCGGTGAAGTCGCCGAGCGCCACGCCGACTGCCATCGGCAGCGCGATGCGCCAGCCCTGGCCGAGCGCATAGGACACCACCAGCAAGATGGTCGGGCCCGGAATGACCAGAAGGACTGTCGAAGCGGCGGCAAACGCGGCCCAGTTTTCGAAGGACATTTTCTTCTCCTTGAGCTCAAAGAAGAGGATAAATCCTCGGCCCCGCGAAGATGTAAAGAGGCAAAAATCGAAAAAGCCCTCGTTAACGCCAAGCGGCCGACCTTCACGCTTTTTCAACCATGATTGGTGAAAATGCCTGCTATCCGGCCGGACCGTGTTTCCCGCCGATAGCGTAGGGTTTGGGTAAATGCGTGAGTTGCCGCAAGGTCTGTCGCTGCCGCATAATGGCGACGCAATCGAAACCGAAATACAGCTTTCCCGCCGCACGGTGCTGTCCGGCGGCGGCGCACTGGCGCTGCTCGGCGTCGCCGGCTGCAGTCAGACGCTGGATCTGCCGTCGCTCCAGCTCGACGACGTCACCACCGGCTCGATCCGGCCCATCCGCCCGAGCATCAGCGTCGACAAGAACATCACCAGCCCCGACGTGATGTACGCTTCGCTCACCGACGGTGGCTTCAATGTGCCGCAAGTGCCCTATCTCAAGGTCAAGCCGGAGTTCCGCCGCCAGATCGTCGTCGATCCGACCGGCGAGCAGCCCGGCACGATCGTCGTCCACTCGCAGGAGCGGCTGCTCTATCTGGTGCAGCCCGGCGGCGAGGCGATCCGTTACGGCGTCGGTATCGGCAAGGACGGGTTCCGCTGGTCCGGCCGCGCCAACATCCAGTACGGCAAGGAATGGCCGGTCTGGACCCCGCCGCCCGAGATGATCGCCCGCAGGCCGGAACTGGTGAAATGGCAAGGCGGACAGCCGGGCGGCCTCGACAATCCACTCGGCGCGCGTGCCCTCTACATCTATCAGAACGGCAGCGACACCGGCTATCGCATCCACGGCTCGCCCGAATGGTGGAGCATCGGACAGGCGATGTCGTCGGGCTGCGTGCGCCTGATCAACCAGGACATCATCGATCTCTACAGCCGCGTCTCCAAGAAAAACCCGGTCGTCGTCGTCTGAACGGCGGCTTCGCTTTCAACGATCACTCTGCCGTTGCGCGATGCCGCAAGACAGGCGAATGTGCCTGCGATTTTCATCGCCCCGGGAGACGTGAACAATGGCCGGAACTTTTGTCATCGCGCAAGGCGGCGGCCCGACCGCCGTCATCAACCAGACCGTGGTGGGCGCCACGCTCGAAATCCGCAAGCGGCATCCCGGCGCCAAGGTGCTGGGATCCATCCACGGCGTGCGCGGAATTCGTGACGGCAATTACGTCGATCTTTCCGCCATCCCCGAGGACCGCCTGCGGCTGATTGCGGCGACGCCGAGCGCCGCGCTTGGTTCGACGCGCGACAAGCCGGATGCCGCCTATTGCGACCTCATCCTCAACGGCTTGAAGAAAGCCGGTGCCGACGCCTTCATCTATATCGGCGGCAACGACACCTCGGGCACACAGCAG
>NZ_SUEG01000275.1:436-3108 GCF_005063415.1 Mesorhizobium sp. | reverse complement strand
AGGTCGCGCTGGTCGGTTTCGACAAGGTCGGCGAAAACCTTGTTGGCGTAGACGATATGGCCGTCGCGGTCGCGGTGGACGACGAGATCGCCGAGTGCATCGATCAGACCGTGAAAGCGCTCCTCGCTCTCCTGCATCTCCCACATGCGGTCGGCCAGCGTCTCGATTTCGGCGCGGCTGCGGGCGGTCGTGGCATCGAGCAGGGCCACCGCGCGACGCTGGGTGCGCCTGTTGCGCAGATGCATGGCGAGCCCGGCGATGGCTGTCGCCAAAAGGCCAATGGTGATGAAGATCGGCGCTCCGGTCAGATGCGACAGGCCTGCCAACACGACGATGGCGACGAGAGTCAGGAAGGGCAGGCCGTGGCGGTTGGCGTCCGGCAATTCCGGCGCCAGCGGTGGCGCGGCGACAAGCTGCCGCCCTGGCGCCTCGGGGACCGTTCCGTCGGCCCGTTCGGCTGGCTCCGCCTCTCTGATGCCGGATTCCGCAATCATACGGAACTCCTGCCAGACAGAGCTTATCGAAGGTTGTGGTTGATCGTTCGAATTTTAGCGGTCGCGCTCTTTTTTCCCTTTGGGGCTCACATGTCCACCACCACGCGGCCGCGGATCTTGCCCTCAACGATGTCATGCGCGGCGCCGATGATGCCGTCGAAGCCGATGCTCGTCGACAGGCTGGCAAGCTTTGCGTGATCGAGATCGGTGCCGATGCGGCGCCAGGCCTCGATGCGGACCGCCTTGGGCGCCATCACCGAATCGATGCCGAGCAGCGAGACGCCGCGCAGAATGAACGGGGCGACGCTTGCCGGGAGGTCCATGCCGCCGGCGAGGCCGCAAGCGGCGACGGCGCCGCCATAGGAGGTCATCGACAGTACGTTGGCCAGCGTATGACTGCCGACAGCATCGACGCCACCGGCCCAGCGTTCCTTGGCGAGCGGTTTTGCAGGCTGGGCAAGCTCGTCGCGTGAAATCACTTCCGCGGCGCCAAGATCTATCAGATAGGGGCTTTCGGCAGCGCGGCCGGTCGAGGCAATGACGTGATAGCCGAGGCTGGACAGGATCGAGACCGCGACCGACCCGACGCCACCGGCAGCGCCCGTCACCACCACCGGGCCGCGATCGGGCACGATGCCGTGGCGCTCCAGCGCGATGACGCAAAGCATGGCGGTGTAGCCGGCGGTGCCGACCGCCATTGCATCATGCGGTCTCATGCCGTCCGGCAGCGGCACCAGCCAGTCGCCCTTGACGCGGGCGCGTCCGGCAAAGGCGCCGAAATGCGTCTCGCCGACGCCCCAGCCGTTCAATATGACCTTGTCACCCTTGCGCCAGTCGGGATTGGAAGACGAGATGACGGTGCCGGCGAGATCGATGCCCGGCACCAGCGGCCAGCGGCGGATCACCGGCGCCTTGCCGGTAATCGCAAGGCCGTCCTTGTAGTTCACCGTCGTCGCCTCGACCGCGACGGTGACGTCGCCCTCCATCAGGTCTGCCTCGGTAAGCTCGGTCACCGCGACCGACTGGTTTTTCTCGGCGTCGCGCGAAACGAGGATGGCTTTGAAGGTTTTGGGCATTTTTTCTCCTCGGGCTTGCAGATCAGAATGTGCGGCGCCAGGCGAGTGAGGTCAATCGCTCGACGTTCCGCGCCGCCAGCCAATGAGTTCGTCGAAGACGACCAGCACGGCACCGACCGAAATGAAGGCGTCGGCGAGGTTGAAGACGGCGAAGGACCAGACCGGCGTATGAAACAGGATATAGTCGATGACGTGGCCATAGGCAGCGCGGTCGATCAGGTTGCCGAGCGCGCCGCCGACGATCAGTGCGAAGCCGATGCGGGCAAGCAGGTGGCCGGGCGGCGTGCGGGCCGCAAGATAGAGCACGAAAGCGACCACCAGAACCGCGACGACCACCAGGCCGGTGTCGCCGAAGGACGAAAACAGCGAGAACGCGATGCCGGTGTTGTAGGTGCGGTACAGCGCCAGGAACGGCAGCAGGTCGAGCCGTTCCTGAAAGGCAAGGCCGGTTTCGACCAGATATTTCAGCCACTGGTCGAGCGCTATCGCGGCGACGACCAGAAGAGCATGCGGCCTCCAGGACTTCATGGTTTGCAGTTTCACGGTTTGAGATGTCACGATCTGGCGTCCTCCGGGCCGAGCTTCAGCGCGCCGCGCCGGATCTCGAACAGCATGACGCCGGTGGCCACCGCAAGGTTGAGCGAATCGGCGCGGCCAGCCTGCGGTATCCGCAGCAGCTTGTCGCAGCTTGCGGCAAGCTCGTCAGGCAGGCCTTGCTGCTCGTTGCCCATCATCAAAAGCACCGGGCCTTTTGAAAAATCGACCGAGCGGTAGTCGACCGCACCCTTCAGATGGGTACCGGCGACAAGGCCGGGAAAGCTCTTTCGCCAGGCGAGAAAAGTCTCGGGCGTCGCCTTGGCGACCGGCACGGCGAAAATCGAGCCCATGGTGGCGCGCACCGTGTCAACCGAAAAGGGATCGGTGGTCTCGCCGACCAGGATGACGCCCCTGGCGCCGACAGCGTCGACCGTGCGGATGACGGTGCCGAGATTGCCGGGGTCGCGGACGCGGTCGAGCGCCACCCAGACGTCGCCGTCACGGGCGCGGATATCTTTCAGCGGCAGCAATTTCTGCGAGAACACGCCGACGACCATTTGCGGAT
>NZ_SUEG01000275.1:0-426 GCF_005063415.1 Mesorhizobium sp. | reverse complement strand
GGCGGCAACCGTGCGCGCCGCGACCTTTTCAACCGCCGCATTGCCGCGCCCGGCCTTGGCGAAGACCAGCGTCCTGATCGACCAGCCGAGATCGAGCGCGTCAATAACCAGCTTCAGGCCTTCGGCCATGAAGGCATTCTGCTGGTCGCGGAATTTCTTCAGCGCGAGCGCCTTGATGTCCTTGACCAGCGGGTTGGCGAGGCTGGTGACTTCCTTCACCTGCCCTGGCGCGCCTGCATGCCGTTCGTACGCACTCATTCAAGCCACCCAGCGTGAGAACAGCGAGGTCGAAAGCGCCCGGCCTGCGGATTTCTCGCGGATGATCAATTCGCCCGATTCGACCGTGCCGCCCATGCCGGCGAAGGTGTCGCGCATCAAGGCATGGATGGCGAAAAAAGAGGCGCGGATCGAATAGGCGGTCAGTAC
>NZ_SUEG01000274.1 GCF_005063415.1 Mesorhizobium sp. | reverse complement strand
AACGTGGTCTGGGTCAGATCGTTGGTGCCGAAGGAAAAGAATTCGGCCGCCTCGGCGATGACGTGGGCGCGGATCGCGGCACGCGGCAGTTCAATCATCGTGCCGGTCAGGTAATCGATCTTGACGCCGGTCTCCTCCATCACGCTTTTGGCGACGGCATCGATGCGTGCCTTGACGAAGTCGAGCTCCTTCACCAGCCCGACCAGCGGCACCATGATCTCCGGGACCACCAGCGCGCCGGCCTTCCTGCCGGCCTCCACGGCCGCCTCGAATATCGCGCGCGCCTGCATCTCAGCGATTTCGGGATAGGAGACGGCAAGCCGGCAGCCGCGATGGCCGAGCATCGGATTGAACTCGTGCAGCGCTTCGGTACGCCGCCTGAGCTTGTCTGGCGACACGTTCATGGCAGCGGCGACCTCGGCCACCTCCTCCTCGGTCTTGGGCAGGAATTCGTGCAGCGGCGGATCGAGCAGGCGGATCGTCACCGGCAGCCCGGCCATGATCTCGAACAGATCGAGGAAATCGGAGCGCTGCATCGGCAACAGCTTGGCCAGCGCCGTTCGCCGCTCCTTTTCAGTATCGGCCAGGATCATCTCGCGCATGGCAACGATGCGATCGCCGTCGAAGAACATGTGCTCGGTGCGGCAAAGCCCGATGCCTTCGGCGCCGAAGGAGCGCGCCATGCGTGCATCGAGTGGTGTCTCGGCGTTGGTGCGCACCTTCATGCGGCGGGCGCCGTCGGCCCACTCCATGATGGCGGCGAAATCGCCCGAGAGTTCGGGCTGCAGCATCGGTACAGCGCCCTTCAGCACCTGGCCGTTGCCGCCATCGATGGTGATGATGTCGCCCTTGCGGAACGTCGCTCCCATCGCCATCAGGGTGCCGGCTTTGTAGTCGACGCGCAGCGAGCCGGCTCCTGATACGCAAGGCTTGCCCATGCCGCGCGCCACAACGGCGGCGTGGCTGGTCATGCCGCCGCGCGTGGTCAGGATGCCTTCGGCCGCATGCATGCCATGGATGTCTTCGGGGCTGGTCTCGATGCGCACCAGGATCGCCTTGCGGCCTTGTGTCTTGGCTTCCTCGGCGTCATTCGAGGAAAAGACGATCTCGCCGGTGGCAGCGCCTGGCGATGCCGGCAGGCCGACGCCGATGACGTCGCGCGCCGCCTTCGGATCAATCGTCGGGTGCAGCAACTGGTCGAGCGAGGCCGGATCAATGCGGGCGACAGCCTCCTCCTTCGAAATCAGTCCATCCCTGGCCATGTCGACGGCAATCTTCAGTGCCGCCTTGGCTGTGCGTTTGCCGGACCTGGTCTGCAGCATCCACAATTTGCCGCGCTCGATGGTGAATTCGAGATCCTGCATATCGCGGTAGTGCTTTTCCAAGCGATCTGAGATGCTGACGAAAGCCTGGAAGGCGTCAGGCATCAGCTTCTGCAGCGACGGCTTGTCGGAGCCGGCGGCAATGCGCGCCGCCTCGGTGATGTTCTGCGGCGTACGGATGCCGGCAACGACATCCTCGCCCTGGGCGTTGACCAGGAACTCGCCATAAAGCTGCTTTTCGCCGGTCGACGGGTTTCGGGTGAAAGCAACGCCGGTGGCCGAGGTGTCGCCCATATTGCCGAAGACCATGGCCTGGACATTTACTGCCGTGCCCCAGCTTTCGGGAATGTCGTGCAGGCGCCGGTAGGTGATCGCGCGGTTGTTCATCCAGCTGGAAAACACCGCGCCGATGGCGCCCCAGAGCTGCTCGTGCGGATCCTGCGGGAAGGGCTTGCCAAGCTCCTCCTCGACTTTGGCCTTGTAGAGCGCGATCACGCCTTGCCATTCGATGGCGGTCAGCTCGGTGTCGAGTTCATGGCCGAGGCCGCCCTTCTGGTCTTCGAGGATTTCCTCGAACACCTCATGGTCGAGACCCATGACGACATCGGAATACATCTGGATGAAACGGCGGTAGCTGTCATAGGCAAAGCGCGGATCGCCTGAATCGGCGGCCAAGGCTTCGACCGTCTCGTCGTTCAGGCCGAGATTGAGCACGGTGTCCATCATGCCGGGCATGGAAGCGCGGGCACCGGAGCGCACCGACACTAAAAGCAGTTTCGACGGATCGCCGAAACGGCGCCCGCTCAACCGGCCGATATGGTCGAGGGCGACCGCAACATCCGCCTCCAGCGAGGCCGGATAGGTGTGGGCGTTGGCGTAATAGGCGTTGCAGACTTCGGTGGTGATGGTGAAGCCCGGCGGCACCGGCAGGCCCAGGCTGCACATTTCGGCAAGGTTGGCGCCCTTACCGCCGAGCAGATTGCGGTCGCCGGCACGGCCTTCCGCGGCGCCGTCGCCAAAGGTGTAGACCCATTTGGTCATGCTTGCTCCCCGGTTGCAGGAGATTGGAAATATTGGCAAATCGAGCGATATGATGCTGCAGTGCGAAAGGCAAGGCATCGAGCAAGCCGGCCGGCCTCTACAATCGATTAAGAAAAAGCGGCGCCGAAGAGACTTGCATTTTGGAAAGCTTTGGCTGTAGAACATAACGAGAACAAAGGGCAGAGCGACGGGCGGAACGCTGGACAGCGTGAAGGCTCTCTACAGCGCGGCCGTCTCATGGTCGTTTGCCGATTACGGGCCGACCTACCCAGCCTTTGCCGAAGGGCTGGACGGCGGTTTTCAGGCGGATGCCGAGGAGGCGACGGCCAAGCCGCTGCCTGTGCTCTATTCCGAAAGGCTGGAGGAAGCATTGAGCGCCGTCGAGAATGGGCACCATCGACAAGCCGATCTTTTCACTCCTCGGCGGCAGGCGGTTCCATTTCGTTGATCCGGCTGACAATGAAATGTGTGTGGGGGGTGAATAGGTCCGTTCAAGTGACGATTGCAGAACTGCTGAGTCGATCGCCCATAGTCGATATGTCGGCATTGAGCTTTCTCCCGGCTCGTCCTATAAGGCCGCGCGCACAGCGGGCACGCTCCGGCTGTTGGGGCGTCGCCAAGTGGTAAGGCATCGGTTTTTGGTACCGACATTCCCAGGTTCGAATCCTGGCGCCCCAGCCAAGTTTCCGGTGTACGGCCCGGAGACATGGGTAACAGTTTGTACCTAAGACATGGGTGACAACCT
>NZ_SUEG01000273.1 GCF_005063415.1 Mesorhizobium sp. | reverse complement strand
AAAGTGTTACCCATGTGTCCGGTACAAAACGTCACCTATGTCTCGGGTCGCTCACGGGTCCATTCTGGACACATGGGTTACGGTTATACTGGAGACATGGTGTGGCGCACCCCTTGGGTGAGACACTAATTAGGGAAATTTGTTCAGGTTTTGGATTGCGGCTGGGGATCGTGGCGCAATGGTGTTAGGTTCAGCTTCGTATTCATCCGGCCAGAGATAGTCGAGGGCGGAATGGCAGGCTGCCTGTTGTAGACCCGCCCGATCAGTTCGCCGATGCTTTTCTTGGCGTAGATGATGTCCCCGATAGGCTCGGCCATCGACCTCTTCCTCCTTTGGTTCGCTGAAGCCTCAGCCTTTGCATTGTTATAAGATTGCCAATCCGGCTCATGCTCGGCTGGATGCGCTGCAAGTCGTGCAGCGGAGTCAGTGCAGACATATTGCACGCCGCGATCGCTGTGGTGCATGCGCTGCCCGGCGGAGACCGGCGCACTGCAATCGCCTGGTCGAGCGCAGCGATCGCCAGCTCGGACTTGAGATGGGGTGGCATTGCCCAGCCGATGACCTTGCGGCTGTAGGCTTCAAGCACGATTAGGCGAACTCCTCGGCAACATGGACATAGGTGATGTCGGCGACCCGGAACTGATGTCGGCCAGTTGGAGGCCGCTGAAGACCGCCAACGCGACACTGCTTCTGCCACTGATAGAGACCCTTGCGCCAGACGCCGAGTTCCCGCGATGGCTTGCTCACGTTCGCGCGCATCGTCTCGCGCCGCACCGCGGCAAGCTTCAACTCGCAACTGAAGCGTCGCCCCGAATCTTTCTCCTCCTCAGTCCTCCTTGCGGAGAGCAGTTACCCTTTTTTGTCTCAGTTCTGGGTTGCACTACACCGTCTATCCGGAATGAACTGTCACCCATCTCTCGGGAAGGGCACCGATTCTGACAATCTCCGTATCGCAATCTGAGTTGCGCAAACTGTCAGCGGGCTGGCACCAGCGGTATCTATCCACAACAAATTAGTGTCGTCGGCAGAGAACGTCGTCGTGCTAACATCCTAGCTTAACATTGTATCAAGTCGCGATATCTTCACTAAAAAGGGTTTTATTTTTCGTAGAAACGTGGACAATACCTCCCCAAATTGGCTTAACAATAATCACAAATACTTTCTTTGTACAAAATGTATCCCATTACTACTACAAAAAATTACATGATCGTCTCTACAGTTATCTTTATTTTTTCGTCCGTTACTTCGTATACTCAAGTATATTTTTCGCCACAATGTGACGATCCTGCTACCGATCAACCATTCTATCAGAGCCTGCAGGTATGTGATTTGGCGCTAATATACACCCTCTAGTAGGCAGACATCCGCGGGGCGCTATCGAATCAAGAGGGATTATGGATGGCAACTCTGCACTACGCATCGGGTGGATCCGCCACCGAAATCGCAACCGCCGGCTTCAATCTGGCTGACGTTCAGTATGTTTCGCTGGTCAACGCATTGCCGGATGGCATGAAGGGCCTGGTCTATCTCAATGAGCATGAGGGCGTAACCGCATCCTTCATCGAGAAAATGACCCCCTTCCTTGGCAATCCGAACGTGTTTGGGTTCTATCTTGTTGACGAGCCCGATCCCACCGGCAGGTGGGGCACCTACGCAACAGCTGAGAACCTGAAGGCGGAATCCGACTGGATCCATGAGCATTTTCCAGGCGCCAAGACCTTCATCACCATGATGAACATGGGATCCCCGACCAATCCGGATTTTACGAACACCTACAATCCGGCCAACACGCATATCGACTATTTCGGAATAGACCCTTATCCGGTGCGCACGGGAACGGACACGGTCGACTACGACATGATCGACCGAGCCGTGGCTGCAGCGGTGAAGTCCGGCATCCCGGTTAGCAATATCGTTCCGGTCTATCAGGCCTTCGGCGGCGGTAACTGGGAGACTTCCGACGGCGGAAGACAGGTCATGCCCACCCCCGAACAGATGCAAATCATGATCGATCATTGGGCCGCACTGGTGCCGTCACCTGCCTTCGACTACACCTATAAATGGGGAACGCAGAACGGCGACACCGCGCTTGAAAGCTCCCCGGAACTGCAGGCCGTTTTCCGGGAGCACAACCTCGCTACCTCCGGGACCGAACCGCCTCCCGTCGACACGAGCGACACCTTATACGGCACCAGCGGCGACGATGTGTTCCACGGAGCCGGCGGCCACACGATGATCGGCTATGGCGGCAATGACACCTATTATGTCGAAGATGTCCGCGATAAGGAGATTGAGGCAGCAGGTGGCGGTACCGACAAAGTGCTCGCTTCGGTGAGCCATGCGCTTGCGGCCGGCTCGGAGATCGAGCTTCTTGCCACCAGCAATCCGGCCGGCACGACGGCAATGAACCTCAACGGCAACGGCTTTGCCCAGACGATCCAAGGCAATGCCGGCGCCAATGTCATCAACGGCCTTGGCGGCGCCGACATGATGAGCGGCTATGGTGGCAACGACACCTACTATGTCGACAATGCCGGCGACAAGGTGTTCGAGGCGGTGGGCGGCGGCTCCGACAGAGTGATCACTTCGGTGGGCCATGCGCTTTCAACGGGCTCCCAGATCGAGCTTCTCGCTGCGAGGTATCCATCCGGCACGACGGCAATCAACCTAACCGGCAACGAGTTCGCCCAGAGCATCTTCGGCAATGCCGGCGCCAATGTCATCAACGGCATGGGTGGTGCCGACACCATGACCGGCTATGGTGGCAACGACACCTACTATGTCGACAATGCCGGCGATAAGGTCATCGAGGCCGTGGGCGGCGGCTCCGACAGGGTGATCACTTCGGTGAGCCATGCGCTTTCGACGGGCTCCCAGATCGAGCTTCTCGCCACCACCAATCCGTCCGGTACGTCTGCAATCAACCTGACGGGCAACACCTTTGCCCAGACCATCCAGGGCAATGCCGGCGCCAATGTCATCAACGGCCTCGGCGGCGCTGACATGATGAGCGGCTATGGTGGCAACGACACCTACTATGTCGACAATGCCGGCGATAAGGTCATTGAGGCCGTGGGCGGCGGCTCCGACAGGGTGATCACTTCGGTGAGCCATGCGCTTT
>NZ_SUEG01000272.1 GCF_005063415.1 Mesorhizobium sp. | reverse complement strand
CTTCTATCTGGTCGACCAGGCGGGGCTTGAGGGCATAGTGTCGAAGCGCCTTGGCAGCAAGTATCGCAGCGGCAACACGACGGCATGGCTGAAGACCAAAAGCTATACCTTGAGCGACCTCGAATTGCTCGGCGTCGAGCGGGAGAGGGGCAAGCCCGCCTTCGCCCTCATGGGAGAGCCAGGCACCCGCAAATATGTCGGATCCGCTTTCATCACGCTGAACCGTGAGATGCGGGAACGGCTGTGGAAGCGCGTTCAGGAGCACGCCGGGCCGGCACCTGAGGGGGTGAAGCGGCAGGCGACCACGTGGGTCAAGCCGGGCCTGAAGGGCCACGTCAAGCACCTACGCGGCGAAGACAAGTTGCGCCACGCATCGCTGCAGGATTTCTGGGAGGAGAATTAAGCGGTTTGGCGCGTTGTTGCTGCGCGTCCAGGAACATGCCGGGCCAGAACCCAACGAATGGGTCAAGCCGGGGCTGATCGGCCGCATCCACTCCTGCGCGGCGAGGAAGACCTGCGGCAGGCCTCGATGCAGGGTTTCCACGAAGAGGATTAGCGGCAAATTGGTTGGGATAGATATCGGATCGACGGTTCAAGATTGCCGATGATGTCCCGCAAGGCGCGAGTCCACTGGCGAATGGCCTCCTGGCTGGTGGTAATGTTGTAGAGATTGGACATGCCGTTGCCTCAGGTGCGCAGGATCTTGCGCACAGCCAGGCGCGCTGCTTTCCGCTAGGATGTCGGCCCTTGCGAATGAGAACAGTATGACTGAGCTTCATTTATGGTGGATTGTTCAATGCCTCATCCTGCTGACTCTCGCGAACGGCGTGCCTGTCATCGCCAAGAAAGTGTTTGGCGATTGGCTCACATGGCCAATTGATGGCGGTTGGCTTTTCTGGGACGGACAACCGCTCCTGGGTCGATCAAAGACGCTTCGCGGGTTCGTGCTGGCAATCCTTGCTGCAGCGATTGGCGGTCCTCTAGTGGGGCTCGATGTTGAAACAGGAGTCCTCATTGGTTTCAACGCTATGGTCGGGGACATGCTGTCGAGCTTCCTCAAACGTCGCCTGCGATTGGTGCCAAGTGCCGAAGCACCGGGTCTCGATCAGGTGCCGGAATCCCTGCTGCCCCTCGTCGCCGTCAAGACTTTCTTAGGGCTTTCGGTTTGGGACATTCTAATCGGCGTTGGGGCATTTTGGATCGGCGAACTCCTGGTCTCCCGGCTTCTCTATATGCTTCACGTCAGGGACAGACCCTACTAATCCCTGCGGGCGAGATGGTGGAGTGTGATCTCGGGAAGGCAGTTGAGCCGTACTGCAACGACACTCGAGCCGGCGCCGACCGAGGTGTAGCCCGTCATGCCATGATAAATCCAGGCGCCGACGCCCATCGCCCGTGGGAGTTTCGAATCCAGGGTAATCGGGAGTCCACCCGGCAGACAGATCTGGCCACCATGGGTGTGACCCGCGAGCAGCAAATCGAATCCAGTGTGGGCTGCCTGGCGATAGATCTCGGGGGTATGCGAAAGCAGGATCGAAAATGCGTCGGTCGGCACATCAGCCGCGGCCTTTTCTATATTGTCGACCCTGAAGAAATGGGCGTCGTCTATTCCAGCAAGATAGATGCGTTCTCCGCTCCGCTCGATCACATCGAGTTCGTTCATCAGCATGCGAATGCCCATGTCCTCCAAGGCCGGAACCATTCGAACCGTGTCGTGATTGCCGAGCACGCCGTATAGCGGTCCCTTGAGGGAGGCACGCACGCGGCCCACACCGTCCAAAGCGGCGTCGAACGGGCCGAAGGTCTTTGCGCGGAAATCTCCGGTCAGCACGCAGATGTCGTAGTCGAGATCAGAGACAAGCTCGATCACGCGATCCATCGCAGAACGGCTCATGTCCGCATGAAGGTCGCTGAGGTGGAGGATCCGGAATCCTTCAAAACTACGTGGCAAGCTTGCCGACGTGATATTGTTGACGCGGAGTTGGACGTTTGCGGCATTGCGGCGCCCACGCCCATAAAGGCCAGTTAAGCGCAGCCCGTTGCGGATTACCGCATGGATCGAATACCAATTCTCCAAATGGAAGAAGTTCAGACCTTGGCCGAAAACTTGGGCTTCATGGTCCTCTTCGACCCCTAGACGCTGCCTGGCGTGAATCCGGCCAAGGCGTTCGTCCAACCTCGGGCTGATATCAATCATAGCGGTCCAGAGCCAAGTTGGTTGGCGCTTCGGAACGTGCACCAATCCATCCACATACAGCAAGCCATTTGCGCGAACTTCGTGCTGCCGAAATCTAATGCTGCAGCGTCTCGATGTAGCCGGCCAGGTTGTGAATGCGTTCCGTTGTGACGACCTCGCCGCCACTGGGGCCATAGAGCTTTGCGTCTTCCTCGAGGAACTGGCGACCCCACACCGGCATCTCGCGATCGCCATGGCTTGGCAAGGCAAAGCGACCGTCGATTGTCGCGAAGACCCTCGAATAGGGAAACGAGCCGCCGTTCCGTTCGGATAGACGCGTCAGGTCGGCCGGACGCTTCAACAGCACATTGCCCAAAGGCCCATCGCCCTTGCCGTGGAGACCGTGGCAGACCGCGCAGGAGTTCAGGTATTCCGCCTCGCCATAACTCATTTCCTGCGCGGTGGACGCCTGGCAGGCCATGGTTGCGAGAGCTGCCGCTATGAGGAATTTCATCGGCGTGTTCCCAATTGGTGGCCAAGCCTACAGCGTCGGCACGCGGACACGTTGATCCGGATCAATTGCATAGGGGGCGGTCTTTGATTCAGCGCAATGAACACGGCGAGCCGTCTCGCCATTGTTGCAACGACGATTGAAATTTGAGGCAAAATCAGGAGCAGGCGCCATGGCTTTCAAAACGATCCTTGCGGTTACAGGACCGAGCCAGGGTGGATGGCGATCTCAAACTTGCCGCCGGCCTGTGCGAGCAGTTTTGGTGCCCATCTTTCCGTGCTCCTTCTCGTGCTTGCGGCACCACCCTCGGGCGGTGGATATGCAGCGCAGTTTCACCGGCGTGGCTGGAGGAACGCCGGGCCGACCTCAAGAGGCTTAAAGAGCGAACTTCGGTCGTTTCCGCATTCCTTTCCCAAATCGTCACATCGGGCGATCTGATCGACGACTATCCCGACACTGCCTGGGCCGACGAAACCATCGGCCGCCGTGCCCGCTACGCCGACATTACGGTTATTGC
>NZ_SUEG01000271.1:1178-3229 GCF_005063415.1 Mesorhizobium sp. | reverse complement strand
ACCGAAAGGCGAGCCTCAGCGTTTGCGACAGCGGCATCAGGCGGTCACCTTGCCGGCCCTGGTGGCCGGCTCAGGCGCGTCCTCGATCAGCCCCGACCGCATCGACACCTGGCGCGAGCAGCGCGCCGCGAGCACCGGGTCATGCGTGACCAGCACCAGCGTCATGCCGCGTTCGGCCGCCTTGGCAAACAGCAGGTCGGCGACGTGCCGCCCCGTCGCCTGGTCGAGATTGCCGGTCGGCTCGTCGGCGATCAGGATGCGCGGCGACGGCGCCAGCGCCCGGGCGATCGCCACACGCTGCTGCTCGCCGCCAGACAATTCGCCGGGGTAATGGGTGACGCGATCGCTGAGACCGACCGCCGCCAGCTCGCGCGCCGCCACGCCGAATGGATCGACATGACCGGCAAGCTCCAGCGGGACGGCGACGTTTTCCAGCGCCGTCATATTGGGGATGAGATGGAAAGACTGGAACACGATACCGATGTTTCGTCCCCGAAACGATGCGATCTGATCTTCGCTTTTGCCGTTGAGCAGCTCGCCGGCAATTCGTACCGCCCCCGAATCGACCCTTTCAAGCCCGGCCAAGACCATCAGCAATGTCGACTTTCCCGAACCTGAAGGTCCAACGATGCCGGTTGCCTCGCCGGCCGCGACATCAAGGCTGACGCCCTTCAGCACATGGACCGAGGATGCACCTTCGCCGAGTGTCAGCGATACGTCTTTCAGCGAAATGACGGCTTCTTCCAAAATCAAATCGTCCTATATGGGGGAATGAGGGCAGAGCATCAGATGCTCGACAAAGATGAAAACCTGCCTTCGCAAACCGATGTTCCTGGTCATATGGGGCCTACCGCATGGCTTTCAAACACACCTTTGCCGCGGCCTTCGCCCTTTTCCTCACAATCTGCGGCGCAATTCCGTCGGCACGCGCCGAGCCCTTCACCATTGTCGGTTTCGGCGACAGCTTGATGGCAGGCTTTGGGCTCGGGCCAGGGGAAGGCTTTACCGAAAAGCTGCAGGCGGCGCTGCGCGCCAAGGGCTACGATGTCACGGTCACCAATGCCGGCGTCTCCGGCGATACGACGAGCGGCGGCCTGTCGCGGCTCGACTGGTCGGTGCCGGACGGCACGCAACTGGTCATCCTGGAGCTCGGCGCCAACGACATGCTGCGCGGCGTTTCGCCCGCCATAGCGGAAAAGAACCTGGACGCCATGCTGGCAAAGCTGAAGCAGCGCAAGATCGCTGTGTTGCTGGCCGGGATGCGCGCGGCGCCCAATCTCGGCGCCGATTATCAGACCGCCTTCGACGCGACCTTTCCGAGACTGGCTGAAAAATACGGCGTGCCGCTCTATCCTTTCTTTCTCGAGGGCATCGCCGGCCAATCCGTCCTGCAGCTCGAAGACGGTCTTCATCCAAACGCCCGAGGCGTCGACCGCATCGTCGAGGGTATCCTGCCCAGCGTGGAGAAGACCATTGAAGCGGTCCGGGGCAATTCCTGAAGGCGAGGGTTCGCCGCCGCAACGCCTTCCGCAGGGGAAGCTTTTAGGCAGGCCTGCGACCAACAAACCCCTTGCCCCGTTTGAATATCGATGATTCGCTAGGGCAAGAGTTCGATTCGAGGACAGGAGGCTTCCCATGCCGCGTCTTTTTACCGCCCTCGAAATACCGCGTGATGCCGCTCTTTCGTTGTCCCTGCTCAGGGGCGGCCTGCCTGGAGCCCGCTGGATCGACGTCGAAAACTATCATCTGACGCTGCGCTTCATCGGCGATGTCGAGGGCCATGTCGCCGACGAGATCGCCAACGCGCTCGACCGCGTTCACCGCCCGTCCTTCCCGCTGACGCTGTCCGGCGTCGGCGCCTTCGGCCAGAAGAAGCCGCATGCGGTGTGGGCCGGGGTCGCCGCTTCGCCCGATCTTTCCGCATTGCAGGCCGAGATCGAGCGCATCTGCCAGCGGCTCGGCATCCCGGCCGACCCGCGCAAGTTCATGCCGCACGTGACGCTGGCCCGCCTGCGCAATTCGAGCCCGCTCGACGTCGCCCAGTATCTGTC
>NZ_SUEG01000271.1:0-1168 GCF_005063415.1 Mesorhizobium sp. | reverse complement strand
GCCGACGCTTCGCGGATCATGCGGTAGACGGACATGGCCAGGGAGAAACTTGCAAAGGAAGCGATCAGCGCCGAACTAGCCGGCCTCGACGGCTGGTCGCTGGCCAAGGATGGTGGCTCGATCACGCGCACCTTCACCTTCAAGAATTTCTCCGAAGCCTTTGCCTTCATGACCCGCGTCGCCCTGGCGGCGGAGAAGATGGACCACCATCCCGACTGGTCGAACGTCTACAAGACGGTAAACGTGACCCTCAACACGCACGACGCCGGCGGCCTGACGGCGCTGGATTTCGATCTGGCCAGAAAGATGAACCGCTATTTCGGCGGCTGAACCTATCTGCACCTTGCAGCGAGGTTCAGCTTTCACCACATTTTGCCTCGCGGTCACGCGTGAAGTCACGCGACGGCGGCAAGGAGAGATTGATGGCGCAAAAATCCGGTTTTGATTTCTTCGGCCTCGGCAGCAAGCCGGGCAATGAGAGCGAAGTACGCGAAAAGTTCTGGCGTACGGCGAAGAAGGCCGCCCGGCAGATCCCGTTCATGGAAGAGGTGGTCGCCGCCTATTACTGCGCCATGGACAAGAAGACGCCGCTGCGCGCCAAGGGCACATTGCTGGCTGCGCTCGGCTATTTCGTGCTGCCGACGGACGTCATTCCCGATTTCATCCTTGGGCTAGGCTTCACCGACGACATCGCCGTGCTGACCGCTGCGATTACCGCCGTCAGCGCCCACATCACGCCGGCGCACCGGCTCGCCGCCAGGCAGGCCATCGCCGACAAGAGCTGAGTCGGTGCGACGCAAAAAAATCGCGCGAGAACCGACTTTCCGGCCGTCAAACCCACCGCCGCACCCGCCCCTTGTAGGCGCGATAGGCATCTCCGAACTTCCGCTCGAGGTAGCGCTCTTCCGGCGCGATAACGCCGGTATTGATCACCCACAGCAGGGGGATGACGAGCGCGATAGCCCAAAGACTTCCGGCCGCGACGCCGAGGCCGAGATAGATGAGGATCGCTCCCAGATAGAACGGGTTCCTGGTCCGCCGATAGATACCGTCGACGACCAGCGCCGTCGTTGGCAAGGTCGGTGGTATGTTGGTTCCAGCGGCTTGAAAGCGGCCCGCTGCCATAAAGATGAGCACGAAGCCGCACACCGCGAGCACGGCGCCGGCC
>NZ_SUEG01000270.1 GCF_005063415.1 Mesorhizobium sp. | reverse complement strand
GGTCGATGGCGCTGGCCAGCACGTCTGCCCGCATCACCATGCCGGCGCCGCCGCCTGCCGGCGTATCATCCACGGTCCGGTGGCGATCGCTGGCAAAGTCGCGGATCTGGATCGTTTCGAGCGACCAAATGCCGGTCTCGAGCGCGCGTCCGGCCAGCGACAGGCCGAGCGCGCCGGGAAACATCTCGGGATAGAGCGTCAGCACCGAAGCGGAAAAACTCACCGGTTGCCTCCGGCGTCCCTCGGCCCGCGCGGCCTGCCCTTGGGGTCGAAACCGTCGTCACCGGCAGGCTCGCCGTCCTCGTCCTCGACCAACCCCGCCGCGGCTGGATCAATGCGGACAAAGCCGCCGGCGATCGACACTTCCGGAACGGCGGCCTGCGTGAACGGGATGAGCACGCCTTTGCGCCCCGCCAGCGTCACGTCGAGAATGTCGCCGCCGCCGAAATTGTGCACGGCGACGACCTTGCCGATGACCGCGCCGGTGTCGTCCTTGACCTCCAGCCCGACGAGGTCGGCATGGTAGAATTCATCCTCTTCGCCCTCATCGGGCAACACCGAACGATCGACGAACAATTCGGTGCCGGCGAGCGCCTCGGCGGCATTGCGGTCGTTGACGCCTTTGAACCGCACCACCACCACGGTGTTGGCGGGCCTGATATCGACGATCTGGAAGGCGCGGCCATCCCTGGCGTAGAGCGGACCGTAATCGGCCAGCGCCAGCGGATCGCCGGTAAAGCTCTTGACGCGCAATTCGCCCTTGATGCCATGCGCGGCACCGATCACGGCCATCTGGACGGGGTTTTGCGGCTTGCTCATCTACGGAAAATCCTTTGCCTTGCTCTAGCCCCAGCCCGTCGTCATTTCAATGACGCCGCTCTTCACCGCTTCCTAACCCGCGTGCCGGAAGATGGCGGGGAACTGGAAGAGCGCAATGCAGGAATTCCTCATACCGGCAAAACCCGATCTTCAGGCGGCGCGCGAGGCCTGGCTGAAGATGCTGGCGCGAGAACGCCGGCTGTCGCCCGAAACCGTCGAGGCTTATGAACGCGACACGCGCCAGTTCCTGCATTTCCTGACCGGCCATTGCGGCGGCTCGCCCGGCATCTCCGACATCGCCGATCTGCGCCCCGCCGACCTGCGCGGCTTTCTCGCTGCCCGCCGTGCCGAGGGCGCCGGCGCCCGCACGCTCGGACGCGGGCTGGCTGGCATCCGCTCGCTGCTGCGTTTCCTGGAACGGCGCGGCCTCGCCAATGCGGCGGGTGCGGCAGCCTTGCGCGCGCCGCGGCAGCCGAAATCGCTGCCCAAGCCGCTGACCGCAAGCGATGCAAAACACGTTGTCTCAGTGGAAGGCCAGCTGGCGGAGGAGCCGTGGATCGCCGCCCGCAACGCCGCCGTGCTGACCCTGCTCTATGGCTCGGGCCTGCGCATTTCCGAGGCGCTCGGCCTGTCGGGCGCCGATCTGTCCTCGCCTGGTGAGACCGTGCTGCGCGTCACCGGCAAGGGCGACAAGACGCGGCTGGTGCCAGTGCTGCCGGTGGCGCTGCGGGCGATTGCCGAATATCGCCGCTTGTGTCCCTGGCATCTCGATCCCAAGGGCCTGCTGTTTCGCGGTGCCCGCGGCGGTCCGCTCAACCCGGCGATCGTCCAGCGCGACATGGCCAAGCTGCGCTCGGCGCTCAACCTGCCTGACACGGCGACGCCGCATGCGCTGCGCCATTCCTTTGCCACGCATCTGCTTGGGCGCGGCGGCGACCTGCGCACCATCCAGGAGCTGCTCGGCCACGCCAGCCTGTCGACAACCCAGATATACACCGGCGTCGACACCGCGAGGCTGCTCGAGATTTACGAAGCAGCTCATCCCCGCGCGTGATGGACGCTTGAATCGGTGACCATCTCGCAACAATTTTGATGCGCCGATTAACCGTTTTGCCGCTTTTTGCGCCTAGAACCGCAGCATGAAACGCCTCATCGCCATCGCCGACCGCGCAACCCATGTGTCGCTGAAGCTGCTTGTCGCGCTCAACGCCCTGTTTTTCCTCTCCTTCCTCATCATCGCGCTGCTCGCCGCGGGCAAGGCTCGCGCCGAGACTTCGGCCTGCGCCGGTAACGATATGCTGAGCGCGCTGCAAAAGGACGACCCGGCTGCCTACCGCAAGATCGAGGCAGACGCGGCAGCGACGCCGAACGGCAAGGGCCTGCTGTGGAAGCTCGAAAAATCGGGCGAAAAACCGTCCTTCCTGTTCGGCACCATGCACGTTACCGACCCGCGCGTCACCACGCTGCCGCCCGCCGCACAAAAGGCATTCGATGCAGCTGGAACCGTCGTCATCGAGACCACCGAAGTGCTCGACAAGCAGAAGATGATGGCCGCACTGCTGAAAGAGCCGGATCTGATGATGTTCACCGACGAGACGACGCTTTCCTCGCTGCTGTCGCCGGAGGATGCGGCGGTGGTCAACAAGGCGCTCGATGCGCGTGGCATCCCGCCAGCGACCGTCGCCAAGATGAAGCCCTGGTTGCTGTCGGCGATGGTGGCGCTGCCTGCATGCGAAGTCGCCCGCCAGGCTGGCGGCGCGCCGGTGCTCGACGTCAAGCTTGCCAAGGACGCCGAGGCTTCGGGCAAATCAGTCGAGGGGCTGGAGACAATCGCCGACCAGCTGCGCGCGATGGCTTCGCTGCCGATCGCCTTTCACCTGAAGGGGCTGGTCGATACGCTGAAGCTTGGCGACAAGGTGAACGACGTCAACGAAACCATGATCGTGCTTTACCGGCGTGGCGACACTGGCATGTACGTACCGCTGTTTCGGACCGTCATTCCCGAACAGGTCGACGACCAATCGGGTTACGCCGAATTCGAGCAGACCATGATCACCAGCCGCAACAAGGTGATGGTCGATCGTGCCGCGCCGATCCTCGCCCACGGCAATGTCTTCATGGCGGTCGGCGCCATGCACCTTCCCGGCGCGCAAGGCTTGGTCGAGGGTTTCCGCAAGGCCGGCTATACCGTGACCGTCGTCAACTGAACAACACGGCGGAGTTGGACACCGAATCATTGCCAAGGCGGGATCAGCCCTTACCCGTGGCGCGACGGCGGACCGGCCGCGCTTCGTCCAAGAAACTGAAAAAGGTTCGGTTTGGCTCGATCGAACCCATTTTGCGGTGGAAATGCATGCCTGCAAGCGATTCCGGATCAGAATTGCCCTGTTTTCGGCGTTTTCAACGCCTAATGTGAAACCGATTCAACGATTGTACGTTGATGGCTATTACTTGATGTTTTTCATCCACGGAGGACACTTTTATGGCGAACACACCCAATCCGAACGACCCATTCACCTCACCGGGTACCGCACGGCCACGCGGCGGCGGCAGCGGCTGGCTGATTGCCCTGGTCGTCGTTATCC
>NZ_SUEG01000026.1:37937-50021 GCF_005063415.1 Mesorhizobium sp. | reverse complement strand
GTTCGGCGACGATCCTGGGCTCGGAAAGCAGATGCGGCGAAGCCGGAGGTCGCGATCCGAACGAGCCGTGGATACAGGCGGTGGAATCCTCTGTCGACACCCTTTGGTCGCCGCTCGCCTGATGATCTCTTTCCAGCCGTGACAGGCAAGGCAGCAAATAGGTTGTCCGCCCGGCGATCAGGTGGCTGCGGTTGAGCTTGGTCGCAATCTCGACATGCAGGTCGAGCCCACGCCAGGCTTTCTCGACCAGGCCGGTCTCCGGAACGGCCCGCACGAAATTGCCGCCCAGCCCAACGAAGCCGTTGACCGATCCGTCGATGACCCCTTCGCAGGTCTCGACCGTATCGAGACCTTTCTCGCGCGGCGGTTCAAAGGCGTAGAATTCGGCGAACTTGTCGAGCGGGACGAGCTCGGGTTTTTCCGATATGCCGACCGTGCGCTGCCCCTGGACGTTGGAATGGCCGCGCAGCGGTGAGATGCCGGCGCCGGGTTTTCCGATATTGCCGCGCATCATCAAAAGGTTGCACAGCATCTGGACGTTCTCGGTGCCGTGCCGATGCTGGGTCAGGCCCATGCCGTAATTGCCGACCACCGCGTTGGCATGGCTGTAGACCTCGGCGACATGCTCCAGATCGGCCTGCGCAATGCCGGATCGCGCGACGATATCGCTCCACTGGGTGTTGCGCAGGAAGGCTTCGAACTCGGCGAAGCCATGCGTGTGCTCGGCGATAAAAGCCGTATCGAGGGCACGCGTCCTGCCGCTTTCGCGGGCGGCATCGTCGAGCGCCAGCAACGCCTTGGCGATACCCGTCATCGCTGCGATGTCGCCGCCCGAACGAACCTGGAAGAAGTCGCTGGACATTTTGGTGCCCGGTCCGGGCGACAGCATGTCGAGGGGGTTTTGCGGATTCTTGAAGCGCTTCAGTCCCCGCTCGGGCAAGGGATTGAAAGTGAAGACGGGCACGTTGCGTTGACGTGCCTCCTGCAGCGGATGCAGCAGGCGCGGCGCCGTCACCCCGGTGTTATGCCCGAAGAAGAACATCATGTCGCATTTCGCAAAGTCTTCGAGCTGCACGGTCCCGACTGGCGAACCGATCGATTCGGGCAAGCCGACCGACGTCGATTCATGACACATGTTGGACGAATCGGGCAGGTTCGAAGACCCATAGATCCGCGCAAAAAGCTGGTACATGAACGAGGCCTCGAGCGAGGCGCGGCCGGATGTGTAGAACACCACCGATTTGGGATCGAGCCGACGCAGTTCGGCAGCTATGTCGCGGAACGCATCGTCCCAGGAAACCGGCTCGTAACGGTCGGTGGCGGCGTTGTAGCGCATGGGTGCGGTAAGCCTGCCCTGCTTCTCCAGATCGTGGTCCGGCCAATCGAGCAATTCCGCCACCGAGTGCTCGGCGAAGAATGCGGGTTCGCAGCGCTGCTTGGTCTGGTCCCACATCGTCGCCTTGGCGCCGTTTTCACAAAATTCGAAAGGCCTCGGCTGGGCCGGCTTTGCCCATGAGCAAGATACGCACATATAGCCGTCGGCCTTGTTCTGCTTGAGCAGCGTGCTCCATATCCCCGACAATAGCAGGCCTTCGCCGCGCGCCTTGCGGACCAGGGATTTGAGCGATCCCCAGCCGCCGGTCGGGTGGTCGTATTTCTTGGTTTCGATGCGATCGGTTACCGCGGGTTTCATGCAAGCCACTCCCTATAGAAGAGCACTCATACGAACCCGCCGTGAGGCTGAATGTTCCCGGCCGGCTCCGTCCCGTCACGCCGTCCGTCTAACCGGAACCATTTCCGCCATCGTTTGTTCGGCTCGATGAAAGGAGCCGTGCGAAATGGAGCGACGTAACGCGTTAATTGCGATGGTGATTTCGGCCATCATCATCGTCGGCTTTCTCATAGGCTTTTTGTACGGCGACATGGGCTGGCAGACTTCGCCGCTCAAACGAGCCCCTGAGCAGAACCAGGGTGGCAATGCTCCGGCCGATACCTCGCCTGCCGCAGGCATCAAGAAGAACCCCAAGGAAAATACCGAAATGCCAGGCCAGCAATGAAGGCCGGTCCGGCAATGAAGTTAGCCAATGCCACGAACTGAAACGGGTTCCTGTTTTTGCGGCGCCATAACGGCGCAAATGCGCGGCGAGCCGTTCTGGGTTTGCTCCGATCACGATGACGACTGTCGCAAGGCGATGGGAAGCCCACTAACGGTGTGGGTCGGTTATCGGCCCTCTGAATTCACAGTGCTCACCGGCACACCGAAGACCTTTTCGAAAACCCCCGGCGTGCTCCGGTCCTTCTGCGCGGATTGCGGAACATCGATCGGCTATATCGACCAGGGCCTGCCCGACGAACTCTATCTGGCGATCGGCTTTCTCGATCACCCCGAACGCTTTCCGCCACAGGCCCACGCATATTGGGACATGAGGCTGCCCTGGGTCGACTTTCCAGATGAGCTGCCGCGGGTGGGGACGTATTCGAGGCGGCGAGATCCGGCCTTCGGAAATCCGGCGGAACGCTAGCTTTCGATCCCTTCGCTGGTTGGAAAACGTGCCATTCTGGCTTCGTACGAAAACGACGATTGGCGCGCGGCTGAAAACGCGCGATCATGTGCCAATGGGCCGCCGCTTGGATGACAAGCTCGATTGCAAGGCGTGCGGGACGATCCTGATGGAGATTCCCGACAACCCGAAGGATTCGACGCCGATCTATTGCAGCAGTTGCGGCGCCTATCTCGGCGAATGGGGCGATCTGCAGGAGGATTTCTTCAGGCAGGCTTTCGGCGCCCAGGCCTTCGATCTGAACAACGGAAACATCATCAAGAAATAGTCCTGGATTATGCCGGCCTCCCGCCGGCCAAGCCACGGCCTGTGGACCCGGCTCCTTGCGGCAACCGCCCTTCGTATCGGACCCTCGGGAACCTTTCTCCCGAGCCGCTTGTTTGGGTGGCGGAAGGAGACACGCCATGAGCACAAAACCTCCCCCTGTGCCGCCGAAGAATCTGAGCCCAAAGGGCGCCGGTGACAAAAAATCGGTAGCAGCCGACCAGGCACCGCAATCTGCCGTTCCAGATCCCGACAAGCAGGGCCAGCAAGGCAACACGAAGGTCAACACCACCCATCAAGGCAACGTTCAAGATCGCTAGGTCATGTCCACGTCGAAGAAAACTCCTGCCAGCATCCGCCAAGGCGGTCCTGGCGCCGCGCACGAAAACGCCAAGAAGCCGCTGAGCGTAGAAAAGCCGCCGGCCGAATCCGACCGGCGCAGCCACAGCAAGGTCTCCGGCGGCGGCGGCGAACGCGACAGCCATCATACCCACGACCCTGAAAAGAAAGGCGACACTCGGCCCGCGCATCAGGGCAAGTGAAATCGGGTGGCGACGCGAAAGGTAGGTAGAGCTCGAGCGAAATGTCAGCGGGGACGGCGCGCCGAGGCGAACGGCACGACATTGTCGACATTTGCCACCGGCAAATCGAACAGCATCGGGAGCCCCCGCGTCGCGGCCATTTCCACGATCAGCTCTTCGATGGAGTGATTGGTCAGACCGGTCTCGACGCCCAGCCGGATCATCGCCGCCAGCTTGTGCACCGGCACCGGCACGGACTTCGCTCGGTCGTTGAGCAACCTGCTGATTTCGATCACGACGTCTGCGTCGATATCCCTAGGCAAGTCTCGCATAAGCGCCTCCCCGCCAAACGAAAAGCCCGCCGCACCTTTCGATACGGCGGGCGATCCAGCAGTGCGTACCGGCGAGGGGATCGGGTGGGCGTGCCGGCGCGCGCAGATCGCAAGTATTTTACTTAAATCCGACAGCTTCGATGTGTCACGGAAAAACGTCTGTACGTTTTTTACCGAACCGAGCGGATCGTTAGCTGTCCCCGCCGTCGCGCGGCGTGGCAGCACGGATGACGCGCTCCGCACCCTCCGGACGGCGAGCCCAAAACAGTATACATTATAAACTTAAAACATCTTGCCAGGCGATCCAGCCTGTGCTCCACTTCGCGTTGGAACATGGCCCGCAGGTCGAATTCTATCGATATGTGGCTGCATTTCAACGGATCACTGCGAGAACACCAGCCTCAAACGATATACGAAATCTTCGCATGGGAAGGCGCGGATGACGGAAACGATAGAGCTCAAACGGGTTGGCGAAGGCAATCTGCGTGCCCAAGTCTATCAACAAATCCGGCTGACGATACAGCATGGCGAATTGGCGCCTGGCCAGAAGCTCGTCGATGTCGACATTGCCGCCCAGCTCGGCATTTCCAGAATGCCTGTCCGCGACGCCTTGATGCAGTTGGTGCATGAGGGCTACCTCGTCGGCACCACACGCGGCTTCACGCTGCCCACGCTTACCGCGACGGATGTCGCCGACATCTTTGAGGTCCGCCGCTTGCTCGAGCCGCGTGCCGCCGCACACGCTGCGCGCACACTTGACGCCGCTGGCCTCAAGACGCTGGCAGCCGCGCTTCGGGAGGCGGAGGCAGCGGCCGCCGCCGGCGATGCCGACCGCTTTTTCCAGGCCAATTCGGCATTCAGGAATTGTTGGCTCGGTGCCGTCGAGAACGAGCGCCTTTCACAAACGATTGCCCGCTTCGCCGACCACGTGCTCGTCGTCCGCTTAAGGACGCTGTCGCACCAGCCAACGCAGGCCGTCGTCGTGGCCGGCATGCGCGCCATCTACGAGGCATTCGTCAAGCGCGACGCCGTCGCCGCTTACGACTGCATGACCCACTTCATTCAGAACGCCGAGGAGCGTTTCATGAAGCTGAGCCCACCGCTTCAACATTCCAGCGGTGAAGGTGAGAGCATGTCGCGGCGGGGGAAATCATGATGAGGAAGCAGCACCCGCTGAAAGGGCCGAACAGGTTCAAGCTCGGCGTCTTTTCCATGAACGCCGATGGCGGCCTGGCAATGACCACCGTCCCCGAGCGCTGGCGCGCTCGCTGGGAAGACAACCTCAACTCCGCCTGTATCGCCGATCGCGCCGGCCTCGAGTTTCTGCTGCCGATCGCCCGTTGGCGCGGCTTCGGCGGTTTGACGCATGTGCGGGAATGGTCGTTCGAGACTTTCACCTGGGCGGCGGGCCTTGCAGTCGCCACCGAAAACATCGGCCTGTTCATGACGGTGCATGTGCCGCTGGTTCACCCGCTGCAGGCTGCAAAAGCGCTGGCGACGGTCGACCACATCTCCAACGGGCGTGCCGGCTTGAACATCGTCTGCGGCTGGAACCCGGACGAGTTCGCCATGTTCGGGCAGACGGTCGGCGAGCGGACCTACGATCAGGCCGAGGAATGGATCAACATCATCGTGCGTGCCTATCAATCCAGGGAGCCGTTCGACTTCAGCGGCGAGTTCTATGATCTGAAGGGTGTCGTCAGCCGGCCGCCAAGCCTGCAGGCGCCGCGACCGGTGACCATGAACGCCGCCTTCGGCGCGCCGGGGCGCAACTATGCGGCGCGCCACTGCGATTATTTGTTCTCGACTTTTTCCGAAATCGCCGACGGCCGTGCGCATGTGGTCGACATCACCAACCGAGCGGCCGAGGTCGGACGCGAAGTCGGTGTCTATACGGTCTGTCACGTCGTTTGCCGGGAGACCCAGCAGGAAGCCGAGGACTACTACCGGTACTACGCGCTGGAATGCGCGGACGAGGGCGCGGTCGACGAGCATATGCGCAAGAAGAAGGAATTCGCGAACTCGCACGACGCGAAGGCCTTCACCGAGTATCGGCAAAGGTTCGCCGGCGGTGCTGGGACGTTCCCGCTCATCGGCACGCCGGAAAAGATCGTCGACGACCTCACCGAGATCATGGACCAGGGTTACTCCGGCGCCGCCCTCACATTCGTCAACTACACCTACGAACTGCCTTTCTTCTGCGACCGCGTGCTGCCGCTGATGCGCCAGGCCGGGCTTCGAGTAAATTGATGCCGGCGGCCGCCATACGGACGCCGTGGGTGGATGGGCACGACGCCGTCAATCCGCGCGCGTTCAAGCAGGCTATGCGAGCCGTGGCGGGCTCCGTCGCCATCCTCGCCTCGGAGCATGACGAGATCGGCTTTTGCGGCATCACGGCGACGGCCCTCTGCTCGTTCAGCGCCGAGCCGCCTTCGCTGCTGGCCTGCGTCAACCGCGGCAGCACCTTTGCCTCAGCCATTCGCGAAGGCTTGCCTTTTTCGGTCAATCTTCCCGCCGGCGACCAGGAGAACGTTGTGCGTGCCTTTGGCGGCATGACCAAAGCCAAGGGCGCCGCGCGGTTCTCGTCCGGATCATGGGTGCGCGGCGAAACCGGCGCGCCCTTGCTTGTCGGCGCGCGGGCGATGTTCGAATGCCGGGTCGCCGAAATCATTGAGCGGGCGTCGCACATGATCGTCATCGGCATCGTCTCAGGCGTTGCGCTCGATCGCGCTGACCGATCGCCGGTCTTCTACGCGCATGGGCGGTTCCTGACAGTAGGAGATGATGTCAACTAACCGCCGTTCGTGTGGCGGCGCAGCGTGCAATTTCAGATCGGCCCGATGATGGGCCCCGGCGAAGTGAATCTATCAGAGGGAGTACGGCAATGCGCATTTGGAAATCCCTTGTTCTGGCGGCACTCATGTCGGGTGTGGCGGGTATCGCCACGGCCGAAGAAGTCGTCCTCAACGCCGTGCATTTCACGCCGACGCAGAACGGCTACGCCCAGAGCTTCCTGAAGTTCGTTCAGAAGGTGAACGAAAAGGGCAAGGGCGTGGTCCAGATCAACGTGCGTGGCGGGCCGGAGGTCATTCCACCGATCCAGCAGGGCGCGGCGCTCAGGAGCGGCCTGATCGATGTGATCGACACACCGGCAGGGCAGTTCCTCGAACTCGTGCCCGAAGGCGAGGTTTTCTCAGCATCGACGAAGACGCCGTGGGAGATTCGCGAGAATGGCGGCTGGGACTTCATCAGCGGGATTTTCGAGAAGAAGGCCAATGCCCATCTGCTGGCGCATGTCGACGCGGGCTCGGGCTTCAACGTCTTCACCATCGATGAACCCAAGCTCAATAGCGAAGGCAGCATTGACTGGGGCGGCCTGAAGATACGTTCGTCGCCGCTCTATCGCGATTTCCTCGAATCCCTGGGCGCGACTGTGATCGTGCAAGCGCCGGGGGACGTCTATACCTCGCTCGAGCGCGGCGTCGTCAATGCCAACGCCTATACCGTATTTGGCTATGCGTCCTTCGGCTGGGACAAATTCACCAAATACCGTGTCGATCCGCAATTCTTCAAAACCGACGTGCTGATCTCGATCAACAAGGCGAAATGGGACACGCTGTCGCCCGAGGCGCAGAAGCTGCTTGCCGACACGGCCGTCGAATACGAGCGCGCGAGCTATGACGCCAACCTTGCCGAGTCCGAAAAGCAGGCACAGGCGATGATCGACGGCGGGCAGAAGGTTGTCAGCTTGACCGGCGCCGGCCGCGACAAATTCCTGGCGGCTGCCACGCAGGCGAGCTGGGCGAGAATGGCCAAACGCGATCCCACCAACATCGATCAGTTGAAGAAATTCTTCCAATAGCCCGAGCCGAGGGTGCCTTGTGCGCCCTCCATCAAAGCTGGGCCAAGGGGGCAAAGGTGGACGTGAGGGTCGTCGGACATGGACAGATTGTTTGCAGCGATTGGGAAGCTGAGCCTTGCGTTGGCGGCGGCGGCAAAAGTGGTGCTTGGCCTCATCATCGTCGCGGTGGTCGCTGATGTATGCGTCCGCAATCTGGGCCTGAGGCCGCTTGCCTGGGCAGTATCCGCGACGGAATACGGTCTGCTCTACGCGGCATTTCTGCCGATGCCCTGGCTGGTCCACAGCAAGGGCCATGTCTTCGTCGAGTTCCTGCGCAAGGCGCTGCCCGTGCGGGCACGGGCGGTGCTTGAAAAGCTGGTCTATCTCGCCTGCATTGCCGTCAGCCTCTACCTTGGCAGCGTCGCTCTGTCTTCCCTGACAAGTGCCGTTGCGGGCGGCGAATATGAAACGCGCAGTTTCGATATGCCGAAATGGCTGGTCTTTCTGCCCATCATGCTCGCCTTCTACCTCTCGGCGCTGGAATGGCTCAGATATTTGCTCGGCCGTGACACGCTGTACACGCTCGATCCTCTGGGAATGGAAGGGCTCTGACCGGTGGCCTGGCTGTTTCCATTCGCCGTGCTCGTCGGCACCATCCTGGTGTTGATGGGGCTTGGGCTGCCGGTCGCCTTCGCGTTCTTCGTCACCAATGTGATCGGGCTGTATCTGTTCTTCGGCGGCTCGATCGGCGTGACGCAGATGGTCGCCAACTTCTCCGACGCTGTCTCGACCTATGCGCTTGCGCCGCTGCCGATGTTTCTTGTCATGGGCAGCCTGTTCTTCCGCTCCGGCCTCGGCGAGAAGGTCATCTACGCGCTCGACCTGTGCATCGGCAATCTGCGGGGACGCCTCGCCTATGTCGTCCTCGCCGCCGGCACGATCTTTTCCGCGCTGTCAGGTTCGAGCCTCGCCAATACCGGCATGATGGGCTCGCTGATGGTGCCCGAGATGCTGAAGCGGGGTTACAAGCCGCATATGGCCTACGGCCCGGTGCTTGGCGCCGGAAGCCTTGCCGTCATCATCCCGCCGTCCTCGCTGGCCGTCTTGCTCGGCTCGCTTGCCCAGATCGACGTCGGCGCGCTGCTCATAGCAGGGGCTTTGCCTGGACTGCTGCTCGTTGTCATGTACGCGGCCCTGATTTTCGCACAGACGAAGATCGATCCGGACGCCGCTCCGCACTATCCGGTACCCGCCGTCCCTGCGGCCGAGAAGGTGAGGGCGGTCGCCGTCAACATCATTCCGATGAGCGTCATCGTGTTCATGGTGGTCGGCACGATCATCCTTGGAATAGCGACCCCGACCGAGTCGGCAGGCCTTGGCTGTGCCGCCGTCTTCGCCTTGTTGTTTGTCTACCGGCGGTTCAGCTGGTCGGTGGTCTGGAAGTCGCTGGACGATGCGATGAAGGTCACGGGCATGACCTTCCTGATCATCTCGGCTTCGACGACGTTCTCGCAGATATTCGCCTTCTCCGGCGCCTCCAACGGCTTTATCCAGTTCATCGTGGGCTACGATCTTGGACCGTATCCCATGCTGCTCATGATGGTGCTCGTCATCCTGCTGCTCGGCATGTTCATGGATCAGGTCTCGATGATGCTGATCACGCTGCCGATCTTCCTGCCGATCGCCCAGCAATTCGGCTACGAGCCGGTATGGTTCGGGCTGATCCTGCTGCTCGCCTACGAGGTCGGCTTCACCACGCCGCCCTTTGGTCTGCTGCTGTTCATCATGATCGGCGTTGCGCCGAAAGGCACGTCGCTCAAAACGGTGGCCATGTCAGCGGCGCCTTACATCGCGCTGACGCTTTTGCTGATCCTGCTGATTGTCCTCTTTCCGCAGATCGCTCTCTTTCTTCCGAATTTGATCTAGTCGAACTCGATCCAGCAGGTGTCCACATGCGCTTCGCCTATCTTGCTTTCTTCCATGATGACCGCGAGGCAAATTTGGCCATCGCCGGTGAAGATGTTGACGCTGTGCGGCGTGTGATCGCGTCAACGCCGGGCCTTGCGCTTGCAAACATCTATCTGCCCGAAGTGGCGACGGACATGTTCAACGACGATGGTCCACCGCCGGTCTTTGGCTTCCAGCTCTATTTCGACGAATTGGCGGACCTGGAGGCGGCGCTGGCGCCGTCCGGCCATCTGCAGGCGCTTGCCGCGCCGGATATGCTGTCGAGCATCGCCGGTTCGAGGCCGACGCAACAGGCAATGTGCGTGCGTCCGTTTCCCGTCGATGACGCTGGCGTCAAGACGTCCGGGCTCCCCTGCAGCTATCTTGTCCACTATCCCGGGCCGGCCGAAGACATGAAGGTCTGGCTTTACCACTATGTGACGCATCATCCGCAATTGATGCGGGGCTTCCCCGGCATTCGCCACATCGAGGTTCTGTCGCGACTGGATTGGTGCGGTTCGCTGCCCTGGCCGCGGATCGACCATATGCAGCGCAATCGCGTCATGTTCGACAGTCCCGCGGCATTGACGCACGCGCTGCAATCGCCGGCGCGGCTGGAGATGCGCGCCGACTACAAGACCTTCCCGCCGTTTTCAGGCGGCAGCCGGCATTTCCCGATGTCGACGGAAGCCGTGCATCCTTCGTCAAGGGCCACATAGCGCAAACAGATTTTGCCGACGCCGAAAATTTCTGGAGATTTCATGTACGACTTTCGCAAGAAATGTATCTCTCTCGATCGCCTCATCGGCACCTTCTGCGCCATCCCGCATCCGGTGGCGGTCGAAGTGGCGGCCGACAGCGGGGTCGATTTCCTGTGCATCGACTGGGAGCATTCGCAGATCGGCCGCGAACGGCTCGAGGATCTGATCCGCGCCGCTGATGTCCACAAGGTTCCCGCGATGGTGCGCGTTCCCGGCCACACGCCGGAGTGGATCGCGGCCGCGCTCGACGCCGGCGCGTCGGGGGTCCTGGTGCCGCGCGTCTCGACGGCCGAGCAAGCCCGCATGGCGGTCATGGCCTGCCGTTACCCGCCGGTCGGCGCACGCGGCGTCGGCCCGGGCCGCGCCGCCGGTTATGGCTACAGGATTCCGGACTACCTCAAATCGGCCAACGAGGTCCTGACCGTCGCCATCCAGGTTGAGACGGCAGAGGGCCTCGCCAACATCGACGACATCGTCCAGGTCGACGGCGTCGACGTGGTCTTCATTGGCCCCGGCGACCTGTCGGTCTCGATCGACGCCATGGGGCCGGCCGGCCAGGACAAGCTCAATGCCGCCATCGTCAGGATTGCGGCCGCGGCGCGCGCGGCCCGCAAGGCCGTCGGCATCTTTCGCCCTTCGGCGGATGATGTCGGCAAATGGTCGCGGCACGGCATCAGCTTCTACATGCTCGCCAGCGACACGATGTTTCTCGGCGCCGGCCTTGCCGCCGGTGTCGTCTCGGCGCGCAGCGCCTCATAGCAAGAGTCTGGCATGAAGATCATTAAGACCGACGGTGTGCTGTCAGTCGAGGAGGAGCAGCTGCGCTACCTCGACGGCTTGAACGCCGAGTTTGTCGAAAAGACGCTGCTCACGGAAGATGCCCTGATCGAACACTGCCGCGATGCCGACGCATTGATGGTATTGCGGGAGCCGATCACGGCTCGCGTTTTGGCGGAACTGAAGCGGCTCAAGGTCATCGGACGGTTCGGCGTAGGGCTCGACTCGATCGACGTCGAGGCCGCCAGCCGTGCCGGTGTTCAGGTAACCTACGTGCCGGACGCCAATCTGGTGGAAGTCAGCACCCACGCCATGGCCCTGATCCTGGCCCTGACGCGCAGGCTGAAGCAGTTCGACAGCGCGGTGCGCGCTGGCCGCTGGGCTGCAATGACCGATGGCGCCGGCATCATGCGGCCCGACAGGCAGATCCTCGGCTTGATCGGCTTCGGCCAGATCGGGCGGCTGACTGCCGAGCGGGCGCGGGTCTTCGGCTATCATATCATCGCCTACGACCCGCATATGCCGGCAGAGCGCATTGCGGCCGGCGGTGCCGAACCGGTCGGCTTCGACGAGCTGCTGGCCAGGGCCGACATCGTCTCGCTGCACGTCCCCGCGACACCGGAGACCAGAAACATCATGTCGGCGGAAGCGCTGTCGCGGATGAAGGAAGGGGCGATACTCATCAACGTGTCCCGCGGCGGCCTGGTCGACGAGGTCGCATTGGCGGACGCGATCCGGAGCGGCCATCTGGCAGGCGCCGGCATCGACACGTTCGAGCGGGAGCCGCCTTCGCCCGACAATCCGCTGCTGGCGCTGGACACCGTCCTGGTCAGTCCACACGCGGCGCACTACTCGACCCAGTCTTACGCGGAGGTTCGCAACAAGGTATTTGCCGATGTCGCATCGGTCCTGCGCGGCGGCAAGCCGGTATATCCGGTCAATCGGATATGACCAATTCCCGATGTCGGCACCGCTCAAACGCCTGCTGGAACTTCCACCCTCAACATTCCGGAGTAGGCGCCGTCGGCGAAGCTGCCGATCTCCCCCCTTGCGGGGGAGATGCCCGGCAGGGCAGAGGGG
>NZ_SUEG01000026.1:0-37927 GCF_005063415.1 Mesorhizobium sp. | reverse complement strand
CCTCTGCCCTGCCGGACATCTCCCCCGCAAGGGGGGAGATCGGATGTCGCTTCGGCTTTCGCCAACCACAATGCTGGACCGCAGGGCAATGACCGCCGACCTGAAGCAGTTGCCCTGGGTAGCATTTGTTCTTGCTTTGTGCCGGCAGCTATGCTACTAATCTGGGTATGGTGCTGATTCGCACCGAGGACCCGCCGCAAGGCGGTTTTTTGTTTTTAGGTTTCAGCGCCGTCCGTCGAGGCTCTGCTCGGCTTGTCGCGACGCTCGACGATGTAGATGTGGTCGGCGACCAACACCACGTCGCCATGCTGGTTGATCACCTCGCAGCGCTCGACGACCCGGCCTGAATCGGGTCGCTTCGGGTCGTCTTCCTGGGCCGAGATGGTGGTGCGGGTCCTGATCGTATCGCCGATGAACACCGGCTTGATGAAGCGCAGCCGGTCGTAGCCATAGGAGAAGGCAACCGGGTTGACGACGCTTGCCGTCAGCCCGACGCCGACCGAAAACACCAGCGTGCCGTGGGCGATGCGCTGGCCGAACGGCGTCGTCTTCATGAACTCGGCGTCCATGTGGTGGGGAAAGAAATCGCCGGTATGGCCGGCATGGACGACGAAGTCGGTCTCGGTGATGGTGCGCCCGCTGGTCATGCGCGACGAGCCGATCTGATAGTCCTCGAAATAGATCGTCTGCTCCATGTCAGGGCCTCGCCGCGATCGGTGTTGCCGGCGCCGCGCTCGATTGATAGGCGGCTTCGACCAGCGCCATGGTGTTCCAGCCGTCCTCGACGGAACTGACAAGTTCGGCGTCCTCGCCCGATGCGTAGCGCTGGACATTGGCCATGCGGCCGGCAAAGGCGTCTGGAAACCATGCGCCGACGAGCGGCACCGTAATCCAGTCGGAGCCGCCCTTCGGATAGATTTCAAGGATGTCAGGCTCGCCGCGCGGATAGTCGAGGTTGAGCCCCAGCTTGAGATAGGCGGCGCCCTCGGTGCCGCAGATGCGGAATTCGCAGGCCTGGTGTTTTCGACCGAATTTGTGATCGTGGTTGATCGACAGCGCACAGCGCACGGTGTCGCCATAGTCGAGGATCGCGCTGGTGCGCGTTTGCGCAACCTTGTGGCCGGGATGGCCGAGTGTCTTGGCGTGAACCCCCTTGGGGTCGCCGAGCAATTGCCGGATCAGGTCGAGATAATGGATCGAATGCATGGCGATCTCGACGCGCGGCGCCTGCGACAGGAATTCCCAGAGCTGCCAGGGTGTCGCCAGCGCCAGCCATGCGTCGAAATCGATCACGTCGCCCAGCCAGCCCTTGGCGATCGCATCCTTGAGTGCCAGCATCATCGGCGCGAAGCGCAGCTGGAAATTCACCGCCGCCTTCAGGTCTTTGGAGCGGCAGATTTCAAGGATCTCGGTCGCCTGGCTGAGGTCACTTCCCATCGGCTTCTGGATCAGCGCCACCGCACCATCGGGCAGCGCCCTGAGCACGCCGGCATGATAGGCCGGCGGCGTCGCCAGATCGAAGACGGCGTCCTTGATTGACGCAGCTTCCTCGAGCGACCGGTAAGCGGTGACGCCCCATTTCTGCGCCAGTTTTTCCGCCTTGGCCAGGTCGGGGTCGAAAAGCCCGGCAACCGGGAAACCGGCCTTCCCATAGGCCGGGAAATGCGCATCGCCGACGATCGAGCCGGCGCCGAAAATCACGATCGGCCTGGGCTTTGACGGCTGTGTCCAGGCCTGGGAAAGCGAGGCAGGATCGAAAATGTCATCAGTCATAATGGAAGACTTCGTCCATCGACGCCCACCACTCGCCCTCCTTGCGGGTCGGCAGCGGCTCCTGGCACGGCATGCAGAGCGCCCACCATTCCTGCGTCGTGGGATCGGCAGCCATCTTCGCCATGTCGGCGGCATAGTCGGTGCCGTGGTACTCGAAGGTGCTGAACAAAAGGTGCTCCGGCTCCCTCAGATAAATCGAATAATTCTTGATGTTGCAGGCGGAAATCATCTTGAGGACGACCGGCCAGACGGCGGCGTGAAGCCGCACATACTCGGCGACTTTCTCCGGCTTGAGGCCGAGCACCATTCCCATTCGCTGCATATCCGCCTCCTATTTCACTATCGTCGTGGTGAATTCCGCGATGCTCTTCGCCTTGATCGCATCCCAGTCCCAGTCGATGCCGATGCCGGGCTCGTCCGGCGCCAATGCGTGCCCGTCCTCGATACGCATTTTCTTGCCGGTCAGCTCGTCGAGCTGGGGAATATACTCGACATATCTGCCGTTCTGAACGGCGCATGTCAGGCTGACATGCAGTTCCATCAGGAAATGCGGGCAGACCGGTATGTCGAACGCCTCGGCCGCGTGCGCCACCTTCAGCCACGGCGTGATGCCGCCGATGCGGCCGACATCGACCTGCACGATCGAGCACGCGCCCTTCTGCATATATTCGCGGAAATGCCGGATCGAATAGAGCGACTCGCCGACGGCGATCGGCGTCGATGTGGCACTCGACAGCCGCACATGGCCGTCAATGTCGTCGGCCGGCAGCGGTTCCTCGATCCAGGCGAGGTCGAGTTCACGCAGGCGCTCGGCTCGGCGGATTGCCTCGTCGACCGAAAAGCCCTGGTTGCAGTCGGTCATGATTTCGTAGGAGTCTCCGACCGCCCGGCGCACCGCCGTCAGCCGGGCAAAATCCTCGGAACCGTGCGGCTTGCCGATCTTGACTTTCGAGCCGCGAAAACCCTTGGCCTTAGCGTCCAGCGCATCCTCGACCAGCGCCTCGGTTTCGATATGCAGCCAGCCGCCTTCGGTCGTGTAGAGCGGGCAGCGGTCCTTGGCGCCACCGGCCAGCTTCCACAGCGGCAGGCCCTGTTTCTTCGCCCGCAGGTCCCAAAGGGCAGTGTCGATGGCCGCGAGCGCGATTGCCGTGATCGCGCCGATCGTCGTGGCATGGGTGGCGAACTCCAGCTCGTGCCAGATCGCCTCGATCATGTCGGCGTCGCGGCCGATCAGCCGCGGCGCAAGGTGGTCGGCCAGGAGCCGCATCACCGACGAGCCGCCGGTGCCGATCGTGTAGCTGTAGCCGGTGCCGACCGCGCCGTCGGCATCGGTAATGGTGACGATCGGTGTTTCCTGGCTGACAAAACTCTGGATGGCATCGGTGCGCTTGACCTTCGGCACCAGGTCGACCATCCGCAGTTCGACTTTCTCGATCTTTGCCATGTTTTAACCTCGCAATGTCTTGCCGGTATCGGCGGAAAACAGATGGGCCTGCGACAGGTCGAGGCTCATCTTGACCCGGTCGCCGGTTTTGAGCGGCTTTGGATTGAGCATCCGCGATACCCAGTCGCTGCCGTTGAATTCGGCGAACACCAGCGTCTCGTTGCCGAGCGGCTCGGTGACGGTCACCGGCAGTTCCACCTGGTGGACGTCGACATCTTCGCCGGAGCTGATGCCGTGCCCCGTCGGATAGATGTCGTCGGGCCTGAGGCCGAACACGACTTTGTCGCCTGTTCCGACATTTGCTTTGAACTGGCTGGGCAGGGGCAGCCTCTCGCCGCTGGCGAACAGCAGCTGTCCGTCGTCGACAACCGCCTCGTGCAAATTCATCGGTGGCGAGCCGATGAAGCCCGCGACGAAGCGTGTCTGCGGCCGGCGGAAGACCTCGTCGGGTGTGCCGACCTGCTCGATGAAGCCGTCACGCATGATGACGATGCGGTCCGCCAATGTCATCGCTTCGACCTGGTCATGGGTGACGTAGATCACTGTCGACTTGACCTTGGCGTGCAGCTTCTTGATCTCGGTGCGCATCTGCGTCCGAAGCTTGGCGTCGAGATTGGAAAGCGGCTCGTCGAACAGGAAGACATCGGGATCTCGCACGATGGCGCGGCCCATGGCGACACGCTGGCGCTGACCGCCGGACAGCTGCGACGGCCGGCGGTCGAGCAATTGGTCGAGGCCGAGAATGCCGGACGCTTCGGCGACGCGACGGTCCATTTCTTCTTTCGCGGCGCCCGCGATCTTGAGCGAGAAGCCGAGATTTTCGCGCACCGTCATATGCGGATAGAGCGCGTAGGACTGGAACACCATCGAGATGTTGCGCGAGCGCGGCGGCAGGTCGTTGACCATGCGGCCGCCGATCTCGATGACCCCGTCGCTGATCGCCTCGAGGCCGGCGATCATGCGCAGGGTTGTCGACTTGCCGCAGCCGGACGGACCGACCAGCGCGATGAACTCGCGGTCGGCGACCTCGAGATCGATGCCGTGCACCACGGCCACCGGACCGTAGCTTTTGGTGAGTCTCTTGAGCGATACGGTTGCCATGTCAGCCTTTCACCGCGCCGGACGTGAGGCCGCCGACGAGATGTTTCTGGACGATGAAGGTAAGCGTGAGCGCCGGTATGATCATGACCACGGCCAGCGCGCACATGCCGCGCCAGTCGATGGTGAATTCGGCCGTATAGTCGAGCAGGCCGACCGGCAGGGTCTTGGAGTTGATCGAGCGTGTCAGCTGCGAGGCGAGCGCGAACTCGTTCCAGGAAGTGAGGAAGGCAAAGATGCCGGCCGAGGCAATGCCGGGGCCGGCCAGCGGATACTCGACCTGCCAGAAGGCCTGCCAGCGCGTGCAGCCGTCGATCTGCGCCGCCTCTGCGAGGTCTTTCGGCACCTGGCGGAAAAAGCCGTCTATCAGCCAGACGGTGAAGGGCACGTTGAGCGCGACATAGACCAGGATCAGCCCGAAATGCGTATCGATGATGCCAAGCCGCGCAAAGACGAAGAACAGCGGCAGCGACAGCGCAATGCCAGGCACCGTGCGCGTCAGCATCAGGCCAAGGAACATCGTCGATTTGGCGCGGAAGCGATAGCGCGCAAAGGCATAGCCGCCGGCCATGCCGATGACGATGGCGATCACCGTCGAGGTCACCGAGATGATCAGCGAATTGCGGAAGTAGTCGAGCACCGGAATGCCGCCCTGGCCGACGCCGCTGAACATGGCGATGTAGGCGTCGAGCGAGAGTTGCTGCGGGATCCACACCGGCGGCTTGGCCATGATCTCGACGGTCGGCCGCAGCGACGACAGCACGATCCAGATGCCGGGCAGGCAGATGACCAGCATGGCCAGAAACAGTCCGATGCCGTGGACGATCCGAAGCGCTTTGTTGCCGACGCGATGCAGGCTGTTCTGGTCCATCCTCACCACTCCGCCGCGATCTGCGTGCGCGCCGCTGCGAGCTTGCGGTAGAAATAGACGGTGAACAGGATGGACAGCAGGATCGAGAAATAGGCCATGGCGTTGGCCATCCCCATCCTGGCATCGCTGTAGGCGGTGCGGGCGACCAGCGTCCAGACCAGTTCGGTGCGGCCGGCGGGGCCGCCGTCGGTCATGATCTTGACGATGTCATAGGCGCGCGCGACGTCGAGTGAGCGGATGGTCATGGCGATAAAGGCAAACGGCATGATGAACGGCCAGGTGACATAGCGGAATGTCTGCCACGGCGTGCAGCCGTCGACGCGGGCCGCCTCGACCGGTTCGCGCGGCATCGCAAGCAGCCCGGCCAGGATCAGGATCGCGAACACCGAGGTCGACGACCAGATCTCGGCGATCAGGATGGCGATGAAGGCGAGATTGCCGTCGATTAGCCACGGGATGGCGCGGTCGGTCAGGCCGAGCCCCTGCAGGGCATTGTTCACCAGGCCGATATTGTCGTTGAACATGAATTTGAACTGGAAGCCGACGAGGATCGGCGAAAACATCATCGGAAACATCATGATGGTGCGCAGAACCCGCTGGCCGCGCGATGCCTTCTCCACCAGCAGCGCCAGCCCGAGCCCGATCAGCATTTCCAGGTTGAGCGCAACCGTCAGTAGCACCACGGTGCGGGCAAAGGCGACCCAGAAAGCGCGGCTGGTCAGGATGGCAACGTAGTTGCGCGCGCCGATGAAGACCCAGAACGTCTCCGGCTTGGTCAGCCGGAACGGTGTGAAGCTGGAGTAGAGCGATAGCAGCAACGGCACCACCACCACGGCCGCCAGCACGATCACCGCCGGCAGCAGGAGCAGCAATGGCGGCGAAGGTCTCCAGCCTTTCATGGCGATCCGGTTCTGGTTGGCGCCCGGACACCGAAGGCCGCCATCGGCGAGCTGGGATCAAGACAAAGCGTGTTGCGCATGGTTCGTAAAAAGTTCGGGGGCGCCGCTCTTCGATGAGCGCGGCGCCCCCTTGCGAGAATGGTCAAAGCTTGCCGGCGTCCTCGAGGATCTGGGTGGCCTTGGCGGCAGCGTCGTCCAGCGCCTGCTTGGAGGTCTTGTCGCCAAGGATGGCGGCTTGCAATTCGGGATAGACGGCGTTGGAGATTTCGATCCATTCAGGTGTCTGCGGCACGGCGAAAGCGTGCTTTGCCTCTTCCTGGAAAGCCGCCAGCACTTCCTTCTTGTAGGGATCGCTGGCCGCCTGCTGGATGTCCCAGTCCCACACCGCTGTGCGGGTCGGCAGTGGGCCGCTTGCCGCCTCGAGCTTCTGGCTGTCCTCATTGGTCAGGAACCAGACCAGCGACGCCGCAGCCTCTTTGCTAGCGCAGTTTTCGGTGACCGAAAATCCGTGGTGCCCCGACCAGCCGGTGCGAATGCCGGCCGATCCCTTCGGCGCCACCTTCACCCCGACATTGCCGGCGACCTTCGACGACTTTGGATCGTTGAAGAAGCCTGCCCAGCCCGGCCAGTCGAGGTTGATGGCGACGGTACCCGAGGCAAAGCCCTGGCCGAGATCATCCCAGAGATAGTTGGTGGTGCCGGCCGGCACCGCCTTGGCCTTGTAGAGATTGACGAACCAGTCGAGCGCGTGCACGCCGGCTTCCGAGTTGAAGGCCGGCTTGCCATCCTTGTCGAGGTATTCGCCGCCGTCGGCGATGAGCATCTCGTAAAAGCGGCCGTTGATCGCCTCTTCCTTGCCGGCGAACTGGGTGCCATAGAAATCCGGCGGGCTGGCGAAGAATTCCGCCTGCTGGGCGACCTCGTCCCAGGTGTCGGGTGGCGTCAGTTCCTTGCCGTACTTGGCCTTGTAGGCGGCCTTCTTGGCTTCGTCCTGGTAGAGGCTCTTCTGGTAATAGAGCGCCGAGACGTCGAACTGCGCGCGAGGCAGCATTACCAGCTTGCCCTCGAGCGTCGAGGCTTTGATCGTCGACGGAACGAAGGCGTCGATCTCCTCCTTCGGCAGCAGCTTGTTGAGGTCGGTGTAGATATCAGGATATTGCGGCGCGAAGGACGAGTGGTTCGACCCAACGCACCAGTTGATGCTGCCGGAGGCGATGTCCGACTTGATTTCCTTGTCGAGCTCGAAGTGGTTTTTCTTCGAGATCACGTTGACCTTGGCGCCGGTCAGCTTTTCCCATTCGCCGATGCGCGCGTAGAGCCCTTCATATTGCTGGCCGCCGATCAGCTTGGCGTCGATGGTGACGCCGTCGAATTTGCCGGGCAGGTCGGCAGCAAGGGCAGCACTCGCACCAAGTGCGAGCAGCGTTACGCCGGCCGACAGGCCGCAAAACAGTTTCGTCATTGGTATCCTCCCAAGAGTCTGCGTCGATCCATAGCGAGGGCTGATCGGCAGCTTCATTCATATACAAACAAAATATTTATAGGATCGTCAAGCCGAAAGTTCTTCCGGAAGCAACTGTTATGCGTATATGAAATGCGAAATTCACTGGAGAAGCCCAATGGCAGAGGACGAGGAAGACGAGCGCTATCGAGCCCCGGCGCTGGACAAGGGGCTCGACATCCTCGAGCTGCTGGCCGGCGTCGACGGCGGCCTGACGCAGGCGGAAATCGCCAAGAAACTCGACCGCAGCCCGAACGAGTTCTATCGCATGCTGGATCGGCTGGTGCGGCGCGGCTATGTCACGCGGCCGGATGGCGACCGTTACTCGCTGACGCTCAAGCTGTTTGGCCTGGCGCAGCTGCACGCGCCGGTGCGCCGGCTGGCCTCCTATGCGACGCCGCTGATGCGCGAACTGGCCGAAACCACACAGCAGGCAAATCAGCTCGTCGTCTTCGATCGCGGTTCCGCCGTGGTCATTGCCCAGCAGGAAGCGCCGGATTACTGGGGCATCTCTATCCGCGTCGGCTCGCATATCAGCCTGTTCGACACCGGGTCCGGCCATGTATTGCTGGCGTTCCGCTCGCCGGAAGAGCGGCAGATGATGATCTCCGAACATCTGCGCAGCACTGACAAGCCGCCGCAGTCGCCGGAATTCTTTGCTCGCCTCGACCAGATTAGGGAACGCGGCTACGAGATGATGGCGTCGATGCAGACGGCCGGCGTGTTCAACCTGTCGACGCCCGTTCTCGGCTCAGATGGCAAGGCGATCGCCGCACTGTCGATCCCCTACATAACCCTGGTCAACGCACTCAAGGCGCCCGACATTACCAGGACGATAGAGCTGTTGCTGACGGCGACCGAAAAGCTGTCGCAACTGGCGGGTTCGACCGTCAAGCAATCGAGATGAATTCTTATTTGAATGAAGAATTTCTCCGTGAGATGATCTCGAAGTCGCCAAGGAGGAGCGCGCCACCATGATCTTCGATACCCATCTGCACCTGATCGACCAGTCCGCGCTGCGCTATCCCTGGCTGGCCGGCGTGCCGGCGCTCAACCGCGATTTCTCCTACGACGAATATGCAGTCCAGGCCCGCCGCGCCGGCATCGAGGGCGCGTTGCATATGGAGGTCGATGTCGATCCAGCCGACATCGAGGCTGAAACCAGCCGTGTCAAAGCGCTATCGCGGCACAAGGCCAGCTTGCTACGCGGGGCAATTGCCTCCTGCCGTCCGGAAGAGCCGGGCTTTGCCGCCTATCTCGAGCGCGAGCGCGCCGATCCTTTCGTCAAGGGCTTTCGCCGCGTGCTGCACGTCATGCCGGATGAGCTCTCGGAAGGCGCGCTGTTCCGCGAAAACATCAAGCGGCTGGCCGGCAGCGGCCTGACCTTCGACCTCGTCGTTCTGCCCCATCAGATCCCCAGGGCGATCGCACTTGCCGACCTCGCGCCGGACGTGCAGTTCGTGCTCGACCATTGCGGCGTGCCCGACATCAAGGGTGGTGCCGAGCACCCCTGGCGCGAGCATATGGCAGAGATCGCGCGGCGACCGAACGTCGTCGGCAAAATTTCCGGTGTGGTCGCCTATGCGGATGCCGGATCCTGGACTGTCGAAACGCTGCGTTCCTATGTCGAGCACACCATCGAATGTTTCGGCTGGGACCGCGTCGTCTGGGGGAGCGACTGGCCGGTCTGCACGCTCGGCGGCGGGCTTGCGACCTGGATTGCGGCAACGCACGCGCTGCTTGCTGGCACCAGCGACGATGAACGGCGAAAGCTGCTGGCCGGCAACGCGAAGCGGCTATGGAGTTTCTGACGCCGCTCCTCCGCCTGCAACGCCGGACACCTGCGTCGAAAGGCTCTCCCGAAACAGGCGATTGAGATCGACAACGACGCCAGCGGCATTGTGCCTTTCGCTCAGGCCGAGATTGATGCGATCGGACGCCGCCTGCTGGAACGCCATGTAGCCGTCGTGACGCGACCTGACCCAGGCACCTTCGAGCGTGGCTCGGGTGTCCTTGTAGAAATTGCCGGCGGCGGCATTGACGGCGGCATCCGCCCAGGCCGCGGCGTGGCCAGGCTGGCCGCCGGCCGAGGCGTAGGGGCCGCGCTGCACGTCGCCGCTGGCGATCCAGTAGGCGAAGTCGATTGCCGCCTGCCTGGCCTTCGAAAAGGCCGACACGGCAATGCCGGTCCCGCCGAGCGCCGAGCCTTTGGGGCCGGCATTGCCCGCGGCCGGGATATCCGCGAAAGCGAGGCGGTTGGCTCGAAACCCGGTGATGGCATAGGAGACATAGCCATAGATCAGCGGTGCGCAGGCGATCCGCGAGACGGATCCGGCCATTTGCTCCAGAACCGCGATCGGATCCATGCCAAGACAGGCCGGGTCGACGAGGGCCGCGATCTCGCGCATCATCTCGAAGACCTGCTTGCCCGTTGCCGGATCCACATGGTCGCCAGGGCCTTCACCGGCGGGCCGGCCGAGATTGCCGGCAAGCGTGTAGAACGTCATCAGCGAATGCGGCGGCCTCAGCGGCAACAACACGCGGCCTTGCCGCGCCAGATCGAGCGCATCGGCCCAGCTCGCCGGCGCAGCCGAAAGCATGTCGGGCCGCCATGCCTGCACCTGGCTGGCCGCGTCGATCGGAAACGCCCACTGCCGGCCTTGCCAGTTGTAGCTCGGAAAGGACCGGCCGACACTGCCCGCCGCAAGTGCTGCACGTTCGGCTTCCCGGCCGGCAACATCGAGCGGCGCCAGGCAATTCTCGGCGGTGATCTGGCCGACATGCGGATGATCGATGACGATCAGATCATAGGCACGGGCCAGTTCCTCGACCGGAAAGGACTCGAAATCCTGCAGCGAGCGCTTGTCCCATTCGATAGTGGCGCCGGTCCGTTCCTTCCACAGCGCCGAACAGGCGACCATTGGGTCATAGCCGCGCGGATGGCTCCAGGTCATGCCTTTGAGCGTGACGTCGCTCACAGCCCGAATTCCTCGCGGATTTTTGCGCTGTGCTCGCCGATGCGTGGCGCGGCCCGCTCGACCTTGGCGCGGATGCCGTCGACCCTGAGCGGCGAGCGCGTGGTGAGGATCGAAACGTCATCCTCGCGGGTCACCGTCTGCAACATGTCGAGGGCCTGGAAGCCTTCGCTGGCCATCATTTCCGGCCAGGTCAAAACCTTGGCGCACCAGATGTCGGCGGGCTCGAGGATACCGAGCCACTCATCGACCGCCCTGGTCGCGATTTTTTGCGCGATGATCGCCTTGATCTCGTCGCGGGCGGTGAACCAGGTCGACGGCTGGTCGCGATAGGGCGCAAGCTCCTCGAGCCCGAGGAGATCGGCCAGCTTCGAGATCGGCGTCATGGCGATCGCCAGATAGCCGTCCTTGGCCGGATAGACGCCATAGGGCGCAGAGAGATAGGCGTGCGCGCTGCGAAAGCTCGACCGCCGCGGCAGCCGGCGCCCGTCATTGAGATGTGTGGTCAGCACCTCGAACTGGAAGTCGACCAGCGCTTCGAGCAGGCTGGTCTCGACATGGCTGCCCTTGCCGGTCACGCCGCGCCGCACCAGTGCCGCAAGAATGCCTTGCGCGGCGGCGGAACCCGCCAGCATGTCGGCGATCGCCAGGCCGAAGGGCACCGGGCCCTGGTCCTCGTCGCCGTTCAGCCACATCACGCCAGAGCGGGCCTGGGCCAGCAGATCCTGGCCGGGCCGTTTGACCCAGGGGCCTTCCTCGCCATAGCCGCTGATCGAGGCATAGACCAGGCGCGGATTGATCTTGCGCACCGCCTCGTAATCGAAGCCCAGGCGTTCGATGACGCCGGGTCTGAAATTCTGGATCAGCACGTCGGCCTTGGCCAGCAGGCCGCGCAGTGCCGCAAGGTCGGCCTCGTCCTTCAAGTCGATGGCAAAGCTTTCCTTGGCGCGGTTGATCGCGTGGAAAATGGTGGAATCGCCGCCGATCTCGGTGTCGCTGAGATAAAGCCGGCGCGACAGGTCGCCGCCATCCGGCCGTTCGATCTTGATGATCCGAGCGCCGAGGTCGAGCAGTCTGAGCGAGCAGTAGGGCCCGGACAGGAACTGGCTCATATCGACAACGATGAGCCCCGTCAGCGGCAGTTCGGCAATGGCAGCCATTGCCTATTTCTCCGTCTTGCCGGCGAAGTCGGCCGGATTGCGGTACTTCACCGTCTGCAGGTGCTCGCAATAAAGCACGAGCTCGCCTTCACCCTTGAAGACTTCATAGCTGGCGCGGATCAGCCCCATTTCCTTGTATTTTGGCTTCTTGTCGAGGTTGGAGCGGATCGAATAAATCGTGTCGCCGATGAACACCGGCTTGATGAAGCGCAATTTGTCGTAGCCATACGAAAAGGCGTTGATGCAGTTGGTGGCGACGAGCCCGAGCCCGGCCGAGAACACGAAGGCCCCTGCCACCAGCCGCTTGCCGAAAATGCCTTGCGTTTCGGCGAACATCTGGTCCTGCACGTATGGATGGATGTCGAGCACCAGCGTGTTGAAGAGATGGCTGTCGCCCTCGGCAATGGTCCGGCGCAGCGAACGGATCTTCTGGCCGATCGGCCAGTCTTCGTAGAACCAGTTCTCCGCGTTCCAGACGGGAAGGTCGGCGTGATCCCTAGGCATGTTGGCGGGGTGTGTCGATGCCACGCCCACGGTTGGTGCGAAACCGCTCATGACGACTTCCTCTGGCAGCGGGAATCGTCCATCAGGGCGCGCCGCAGACCAGCGAAATGCATGATAGATCCTCCCGTCAATCTTCTTTTGTGAATAGTATTTTCACATATGGGGTTGTGTTGCAAGCGAGTCTCGGCGAAATTTTGCCCGCTCCGTCGCGGCCAATGCCGACGGAACAAGGGAGGAAGTGATGCAGAATGCCTGTCTGGTTTTCGTCGGCAGCCTCAATCGCGACGCCCCGTATTTTCAGGGCGCGCGCGGCATCGGGCTGGGTGTCTACAGTTTCGACGAAGGGACGCTGGAGACGAAGAAACTGGCCGAGACGGGAGACATCGACAATCCCACCTTTCTGTCGGTGACGCCGGACGGCTCCCACATCTATGCCAACTCAGAAGTGTTCACCTGGCGCGAAGGGGTGGTCTCGGCCTACCGTTTCGACAGGCAGACCGCCACGCTGTCCTACATCAACAAGCAGCCGACGCTGGGCAGTATCACGGCGCACAACACCATCACGCGCGACCGGACGAAGCTGCTGGTCGCCAATTACGGCATGGGCGAGGGCGGCCCCGACCGCTCGGTCGTGGTCTATGGGCTGGGTGAGAATGGCGGCCTGACAGCGCCGTTGTCGAGCGTTGCCCATAGCGGGACCGGACCGGACCCGGCCCGCCAGGAGCGGCCCCATGCCCATAGCGTAACCGAGACGGTTTCCGGCGATGTTGCGATCGTCGCCGACCTCGGCATCGACCGGCTGGTGTCCTATCGCATCGGCTCAGACGGCAGCCTGACGAAGCACGCCGAGTCGGAGCTTGCGCCGGGCGCGGGTCCGCGCCATTTGGCGCTGCATCCGGGCGGCCGCTTCGTGTTCGTCATGAACGAGCTGGATTCGACGGTCGTCTCGCTGGCGCTGGACGAAGCATCAGGCAAGCTTACGGTGATCGACAGCAAGCCGGCCGTGCCGCCCGAGGCGCGCGACGGCAATCACTGCGCCGACATCCAGATCTCGCCTGACGGCCGCTTCCTCTACGGCTCCAACCGCGGCCATGACAGCATCGCGGTGTTTTCGATCGACCAGCAAACCGGCAGGCTTGCCCTTGTGGGCTATACGCGTTGCGGCGGCGCCACGCCGCGCAATCTGGCCCTGACGCTCTCGGGCGGCCATCTGTTCTCGGCCAACCAGAATGCCGACCGCATCTCGATCTTCGCCCGTGATGCCGCAACCGGCCGGCTGACCGACACCGGCCGATCCATCGACATTGGTACGCCGATGTGCGTGAGGATCGTGCGTTGACGTGATCTCAGAACTCGAGCGCCTGCCTGAGTGCCGGGCCGCTCCTGACGCGCAAATCGAGGTCGGCCTCGATATGGTCGATGTGGTGCAGCATCAGCGCGCTGGCGCGTTCGGCATTGCCATTTTCCAGCGCCTCGAGGATTTGCGTGTGTTCGTTGTGGCCGCAGCTCGAGATGCCCGAGCGGCCATAGAGTGCGATCACCAGCGATGAACGAGCGACCAGCTCCTCCATGAAACGCTGCAGGATGACGTTCCCCGCGACCGAAGCCAGAAGCAGGTGAAAATCCCCCGACGCCTTGATCTCCGATCGCCTTGCGTTCGGTCCGCGTTCGGCGATGAAACGGCCTTCTTCGTCGAGCTGGGCCTTGAACGCGGCGACATGCGCCGGCGTCATCCGCCCGGCGGCGGCAATCGCGATGCCTGGTTCGATGAGCCGGCGCGAAGCAAAGACCTGCCGCGCTTCCTCCGGCGACGGATTGGCGACGAAGGCGCCGCGATTGCGCTCGGTGCGCACCAATCCCTCGAAGGAAAGCATCTGCAGTGCCGCACGCGCGACGGTGCGGCTGACATCGAACAGCGTGCCGACTTCGCCTTCGGAAAGCTTGGTTCCCGGCGCCAGCCGGCGATCGACGATCGCGTCGCGCAACTGGTCGCGGATCGCCTGCGCGCGATCCTCGTTGGCGGCCTCGATAGCAGGGAAAGTCTGGTCGGCAATGTTCATGGCGGTGGTCCTGCCTTCTTCTATCCTGAATCGCATCGCTTGGACGAGAGACAAAGTGAATACAGGGATGAAAAAGATTGCATGCGATTTTTGCGAGGATCGGCGGCAATCGCCTATAATTTGTGCATTGCACAAGGGTGCCGTATTGGCAGCCATATAGAGGCGGCCCTGATTTCTTCGAGGATTCAGTCGGTTGGTGCGGCGGCGCGCAACTGGCACGCATGATGCTTCGGCTAATCCGACCAAAGGGGAAGCTGGATGTCCAAAGCCGCCGAAATCGACATTGTGTCCGTTTCGAAAGTCTATGGCGTGACGACTGCCGTCGAAGGCATCAGCCTGAAAATCCCTGCGGGAACCTATTGCTGCCTGCTCGGTCCGTCCGGCTGTGGCAAGACCTCGACGCTGCGCATGATCGCCGGGCACGAGAGCATATCGAGCGGCGATGTGCGGCTCGGCAACACAGTGGTCACCGACCTGCCGCCGGCCAGGCGCGGCACCGCCATGATGTTCCAGTCCTATGCACTGTTTCCGCATCTCGACCTGATCGACAATGTCGCGTTCAGCCTGAAGATGAAAGGCGTCGGCAAGGAGGAGCGCCGCGCCAAGGCGCTCGACATGCTGAAGCTGATGCAGATGGAGGCATATGCCAGCCGCCGTCCGGCGCAGCTTTCGGGCGGCCAGCAGCAGCGCGTTGCTCTTGCGCGCGCATTGATCACCGATCCCGAGGCGCTGTTGCTCGACGAACCGCTTTCGGCGCTCGATCCGTTCCTGAAAATCCGCATGCGGGCCGAACTGAAGAAGCTGCAGACGTCGCTCGGCATCACGTTCGTCCACGTCACCCACAGCCAGGAAGAGGCGATGGCGCTGGCCGACCTGATCGTGGTGATGAACGATGGCCGTATCGAGCAGGCGGCGCATCCCCGCATCGTGTTCGAGCGTCCGGCCACGGCCTTCGTCGCTCGCTTCATGGGCGACCACAATGTCATCTCCGGGCGCGTCAGCGGCAGTCGCGACGGCATGGTCGTTTTCGATGTGCCCGGCGGCATCACGCTCGCGGCCAGCGGGCAGGGCAGGGAGACCGGGGAGCCGATCGACATCGCCATTCGCACCGACCACGTGCGGATCGGCGAGCCGCCGGCAGCCGGGCTCGGCTTCACCGGCATCGTTTCAAACATCGAGTACCGCGGTTCGACCGTGAAGCTCTCGGTCAATGGCGCGGGCATCGACGATTTCACGGTGATCGTCGACGACACCAGCTTCTTCGCCAGGCCGGTTGCCGTCGGCGACGCCGTGCCGATCGCCTGGGACGCCGAGGACGCCATCGTCCTTGGCCGTCTCGATTCCTGAAACCCAGCATAACCAACCAGAACAGGGGAACTGAACATGACCAACACCACCGACAAGAAGACAGGAATATCGCGTCGTTCGCTGCTCAAGACAGGCGCCGCCGCCGTCGGTTTCGCCGCCGGTTCCGGCGCCATATCAGGCTTTCCGACCATTTGGGCGCAATCGAACATCACGCTGCGCCAGTTCGGCACCGGCGTGTCCAACCTCAATGCCATCGCCGACAAGTGCAAAGCCGATCTCGGCATCACGCTGGAGATGACGGCAACCGATTCCGACGCCGCCGCGCAGCGCGCCGTGACGCAGCCCGACAGCTACGACATCGCCGACATCGAATACTGGATCTGCAAGAAGGTGTTCCCGACAGGCGTCCTGCAGCCGATGGATGTCACCAAGCTGAAATATTACGACGAGCTCGTGCCGCTGTTCAAAACCGGCAAGCTGACGCCGGACAGCGTTATCGCCCAGGGCACCGCGCCGCATACGGTCGGTTACGTCGAGGCGCAGGACAGCAAGGTCTTCGCCAAGACGCCGACCAACTGGTTCACCATGGTGCCGACGATCTACAATGCCGATACGCTCGGTATCCGCCCCGACCTCGTCGGTCGTGACATCACCACCTGGGCCGACATCATGGATCCGGCCTTCAAGGGCAAGACCGCCATCCTCAACATCCCGTCGATCGGCATCATGGATGCGGCGATGATCATGGAAGCCACCGGCAATATCAAATATGCCGACAAGGGCAACATGACCAAGGAGGAGATCGACAAGACGATCGACTTCCTGATCAAGGCCAAGCAAGCCGGCCAGTTCCGCGCCTTCTGGAAATCTTTCGACGAGAGCGTCAACCTGATGGCTTCAGGCGAAGTGGTAATCCAGTCAATGTGGTCGCCGGCCGTGGCCGCGGTCCGCTCCAAGGGCATCGCGTGCCGGTTCCAGCCGCTCAAGGAAGGCTACCGGTCCTGGGGTGGCGGGCTTGGCCTGGCAGCCCATCTCTCCGGCGCCGAACTCGATGCCGCCTACGAATACATCAACTGGTACACGTCCGGTTGGGTTGGCGGCTATCTCAACCGCCAGGGCTATTACTCGGCCAACATGGTGTCGGCCAAGAAGTTCATGTCCGAGGACGAGTGGGGCTACTGGATCGAAGGCAAGCCGGCAAAGGGCGATATCCTGTCGCCGGACGGCAAGGTCATGGAAAAGGCCGGCGCCGTGCGTGACGGCGGCTCGTTCGAAGAGCGCATGGGCAAGGTCGCCTGCTGGAACTCGGTCATGGACGAGGACCGCTACATGGTGAAGCGCTGGAACGAGTTTATCGCTGCTTGATGCAGCCGGGCAACAACTGAGATGCCTCATTCCTTCCCACCCCCCTCTGTCCTGCCGGACATCTCCCCCGCAAGGGGGGAGATTGCGCCGTCATTTCTGCTTTCGCCAATCTCCAAGGTTTCAAAAGGAGAGCCAGCGGCGAAATTGCTAATCTCCCCCCTTGCGGGGGAGATGTCCGGCAGGACAGAGGGGAGTGGGAAGGATCACGGTTTGCCAGATTATCGGCCTTGTGCGACACCTTTGGGCTGTTCCAGATGACAGTGGCACTTGATCAGCCCGCAACCATTGCCATAAAGCCGGCCAGACGTAGGCGCTCCTTTGCTGGCGTCGCACCCTATCTCCAGGCGGGACCGCTGGCGCTGATCCTCGGCGCGTTCCTCCTGCTGCCGATCCTGATGATCGCCGTGGTCTCATTCTGGGACTACGATTTCGCGGCGATGTATCCGGATTTCCTGACCACCAACTATTCCGACACGCTCGGCTCGTGGGTTACCTGGAAGACCTATCTAAATACGCTGAAATACGCCGCCATCGTCTGGGCGCTGACGCTGTTGATCGGTTTCTGGGTCGCCTATTTCCTCGCCTTCCATATCAGGACTACGGCCATGCAGATGGTGCTGTTCCTTGTTTGCACCGTGCCGTTCCTGACCTCCAACATCATCCGCATGATCTCGTGGATCCCCGTGCTTGGCCGCAACGGCCTGGTCAACTCGACGCTGGTGCAAATGGGGCTGATCCCGAAGCCGATCGAATGGCTGCTCTATTCCGAATTCGCCGTGGTGCTGGCCATGGTGCATCTCTACACGCTGTTCATGGTGACGCCGATCTTCAACACGCTGATGCGCATCGACAAGTCGCTGATCGAAGCCGCGCGCGACGCCGGCGCTTCCGGCTGGCAGGTTCTGTGGAACGTCGTCATCCCGCTCGCCAAGCCCGGCATGGCGATCGGCACCATCTTCGTCGTCACCCTGGTGATGGCCGACTTCTCGACGGTGCAGGTGATGTCCGGCGGCCAGAGCGCCTCCGTCGCGCTGATGATGAAGAACCAGATGTCGCTGCTGCAGTATCCGGCGGCCGCTGCCAACGCGGTCGTGCTGCTGGTACTGGTCCTGCTGATGGTCGCGGGCATCCTGCGCATCGTCGACATTCGCAAGGAGCTGTGAGTTGAGTCACGACAAGCGGACCCTCGAATTCTATGTGTTGGCGGCGTTCTTCGCGCTTTTCGTGCTGTTCCTCTACGGCCCGCTTTCGGCGATCCTGATCCTCTCCTTCCAGGGCGAGAATGGCGGTCTGACATTTCCGCTGAACGGCGTCTCGCTGCACTGGTTTGCCAATTTGTTCGAGCGCCAGGCGGTCGGCGACTTCGGCGGCAGCTTCAAACGCTCGCTCATCCTTGGCCTGATGGTGATGGTGGTGACTGTTGCCGTGTCGCTGCTCGCCGGCCTCGCCTTCCGGCAGAAATTTCGCGGCGCATCCGCACTGTTCTATCTGGCCGTCGCCAGCCTGGTCGTGCCATCGATCATCATCAGTCTCGGCATCGGCGTCGTCTTCCAGCAGATCGGCTTCCGCCCCGCCTGGTACACGTCCGCTTTCGGCGCCCATCTGACCTGGACCTTGCCTTTCGGCGTGCTGATCATGTTTGCTGTCTTCAACCGGTTCTCGCCGGCCTATGAGGAAGCCGCGCGCGACCTCGGAGCATCGTCCTGGCAAACCTTTGCCCATGTCGTGCTGCCGATGATCGCACCCAGCCTGATCGGTGTCGGCCTGTTCGGTTTCACTCTGTCTTATGACGAGTTCGCCCGCACGCTGATGACCTCGGGCACCTTCAACACGCTGCCGCTCGAAATCTACGGCATGACGACCAATGTCACGACGCCGGTGCTCTATGCGCTCGGCACCGTGACGACCGTGTTTTCCTTCCTGGTGATCCTGCTGACGCTCGGCGCGATCGTCTATGTCGGCCGCCGCCGTGAGCGTGCCTGACAGTGCAGATCCTCGTCGTCAATCCAAACACCACCGCCAGCATGACCGAGACTATTGCGGCGGCGGCCCGATCTGTCGCTGCTCAATCGACGACGATCGTTGCCGTCACCTCTACGATGGGCCCGGTTTCGATCGAAGGCTATTACGATGAAGCACTTGCCGTACCCGGCCTGCTGGTCGAGATCGCAGCCGGCGAACGGTCGGGCGCGCAAGCCGCAATCATTGCCTGTTTCGACGATACCGGCCTCGATGCCGCGCGCGCCATGGCCAACATTCCGGTCATCGGCATTTGCGAGGCATCGCTCAGCACGGCCTCGTTCATCGCCCAGCGCTTCACCGTCGTCACCACCACCGGGCGTTCGCGCGTGCCGGTCGAAGGGCTGGTGCAGCGCTATGGCATGGCGGGGCGCGCGCGCGTGCGCGCTGCCGATATCCCGGTTCTTGCCCTCGAAGATCCGGCGTCCGGCGCACTCCCCAGGCTGCGCAACGAGATTGCGCGCGCCATCGACGAGGATCGCGCCGAGGCGATCGTGCTCGGCTGTGCCGGCATGGCCGACCTGGCGGTGGCGCTGCAGCGGGAATTCGGGCTTCCGGTCGTCGACGGTGTGGGCGCTGCGGTGAAACAGGCCGAGGCATTGATCGCGCTTGGCCTGACGACATCCAAGCGCGGCGCCTATGCAAGCCCATTGGCAAAGCCCTATCATGGTGCGCTGAAATCCTTCGCGCCTGGTGCCGCCGATTGATCGCAATGCCCCGAACGATCCGAACGCTCGCACGTGAAGAAGTGGAAACCCTTGTCGATTGGGCGGCGGCGGAAGGCTGGAATCCCGGCCTCGGCGACGCCGCGCTGTTCCAGGCAGCCGACCCGCAGGGCTTCATCGGCGCCTTTGTCGACGGCGAACTGGCGGCCGGTATTTCGGCCGTTGCCTATGGCGACGATTTCGGCTTCATCGGCCTCTACATCTGCCGGCCGGACAGGCGTGGCCAAGGCCACGGTAAGGCCGTTTGGGATGCCGGCATGGCGCGGCTCGGCAAGCGCACGATCGGCCTCGACGGCGTCGTCGAACAGCAGGCCAACTACCGCAGCATGGGCTTTGCGCCGGCCTACCGGACGATCCGGTTCATGGGGTCACCGAATGTCCCGGCAGCCGCCGACAACGACATTCGCGCCATAGGGCCGGAACTCGTGCCGGACATACTGGACTATGACCCCCGTTTCTTCCCCGGCCCGAGGCGATCATTCCTGGAACACTGGCTGCGCCCGCCGCATATCGCGCTTGCGATCCTCAAGCACGGCGCCATTGCGGGATACGGCGTCGCGCGCCAATGCCGGGACGGCTGCAAGATCGGCCCGCTCTTTGCCGACGATCTGGACGCGGCAAGCCATCTCTTCACCGCGCTCGCGCACATGTCCGGTCCTGGAAACGTCCATCTCGACGTTCCCGAAACCAGCGGACAATTTGCAGATTTGCTGTCGTCCGCCGGCCTTCAGCCGGGCTTCGAGACCGCTCGAATGTACAAGGGAAGGGCGCCGCAGCTCATGCAGTCCGGGGTTTTTGCGATAACGACGCTGGAGTTGGGGTGAGGCGGTGCAAGCCGACTTCCAGCGCAAAGTCGGGCAACAGGAATATGTGATCTACTTTTCCTGAACTGAAATGCCGGAATCGTCGATACGAAGTTCCACGCCTTTCGGCTTAGTCTCCTCGCGATAAACGTAAATGCCCAAGGCAATGACGGCGAGGACCAAAGCGCCGATGATGAGATAAAGATAGTTCTGCTTCATCCGCTGTCGTTAACAACATGATTTGAGCGAGTCTAGCAGTTCGGGTATCAGGACGGCGGACGGACACGCACGATCAGCCCCGGTAATCCTAAGCGCGCGGCGAGGGCGAGCTAGCCTGCCTCGTCCAGCCGGTCGCGCAGCATGCTCCAGGGGAGCAACACGTTTGGCGCATGCCGCATCAGGCTGTGGAACGGGATCGGCGACGGCGGCGCAAACGGCAGCGGCAAATCCTGAGGCTTTGTTCCATCAGCCCAATCCGCAAGCACCTTGCCCATGACGGTGGTCATGGCAATGCCGCGCCCGTTGCACGCGAAGCCCGCGATCAGCCCGGGGCCGAGATCGACGAGGTGCGGCAGGAAGTCGGGCTCGACGGCAGCCATCCCCGACCAGCTGTATTCAAGCGGCGGGATGTCCGGGAGATCGAGATGCTTGGCGAGCCGTCGCCAGATCGCCCGCGGCACCCGCGTGTCGGCACCGGGGCCAAAAACATGCATGCCGCCGGTGATCAGCCTGTTTTCGCCATCGAAGCGGAAGGTGAAAAGATTGCGTCTGGTGTCGCCGACGCCTTGCCCGCCCGGAAGCAACCGGGTGCGTATTTCGCGCGGCAGCGGCGCCGTCGCGATCTGGAAGATTTTCAGCGGGAAATAGGTTCGCTGCAGCGCGCGACCCAGCGCCCCGCCATAGGCGTTGGTGGCGACCAGCACTTTTCCTGCGCGTACCGAACCGGAGGCCGTCTTCAAAGCCCAACCATCGCCTACGTGCTCGATCGACGCGACACGCGTATGCTCGAAGATGAGCGCTCCGGCCCTTTCCGCCGCGTCGGCCAATCCGCGCGCATATTCGACCGGATTGAGGACACCGCCCGACCTGTCCATCCAGCCGCCGAGATAGCCGCGAACACCGGTCAGCTCCTCGATCGCCTGACTATCCAGCGCAACAGCCGGCCTTCCGCGTCGTGCCCATTGTTCGGCGCGCGATCTGGTTTTTTCCAAAGCGGCCGGCGAATGGGCGGGTTGTATCCAGCCGCTCTGGACTGCATCGCATTCTATGCCGTGCCGCTTGATCAGGTCGAAGACGAGGTCGGCGCCGCCGGCGGCGAAATCGACAACGCGTTCGCCGCGTTCGGGCCCAAGCTGGGCAATGATATCGTCGGGGTCTCTTTTCGCGAAATTCGGCACGACGAAACCGGCGTTCCTGCCAGTCGCGCCCCAGGCGATGATTTCGGCTTCGAGGACGGCGACCGAGATGCCTTTCTCGGCGCTGTGCAGCGCGGTGGAAAGGCCTGAAAATCCCCCGCCGATAATTGCCAGATCGACATCGAGTGCACCTTCGAGCGCCGGCCGGTCGCGGCGGTTGCGGCCGACCGCGTGCCATAGCGAAAGGCCGCGTGGCACGGCAACGTTGCTCATGACAGTGCAGCGCTCTCGTCCGGAGCCGCTTTCGCGCCCTTGCCGAACCTTGAGCGTCGCGGCCTGTCGCCGAACAGGCCATTCGGCCTGACCAGCAGGATGACGCACAGCATCACGCCGATCGCCACGATCTGCAGCGAAGCGGCGCGTGCCTGCTGTTCCGGCGAGAACAACACGCTGGTCAAGGCTCCCGATCCGGCCCATATCGCCCAGACCAGGATGCTGCCGATGACGGCGCCGATGTTGCTGCCGGAGCCACCGACGATCAGCATCACCCAGACCTGGAAAGTCAGCGCCGGCAAATAATTGTCCGGAGCGATGAAGCCGGTGAAGTGCGCCTGCAACGCGCCGGCCAGTGCCATGATGGCACCACCCACGGCAAAGGCCTGGACACGGTAGAAACGTGCGCTTTTACCTAGGGATATCGCGGCCCGCTCGTCCTCGCGAAGCGCCTTCAACACGCGCCCCCACGGGCTGCGCGACAGATGCTCCAGCGCGAGATAGACGATCAGCGTCACCACCGAGACGATCGCAAGGTTCGAAAGGTTGAACAGCAACGGCGTTTCGGCAAGACCGCCGAAGGGACGCGGAATGAAGCCGATGCCGAACGGGCCGCCGGTCAGTTTTTGGGCGTTGAGCGCCACCAGCTGCACGACGACGGCGACGCCGAAAGTAGTGATCGCCAGATAGTCCGATCTCAGGCGCAGCGTGGCGATGCCGGTAATGGCGGCCGCGACGCCGCCAACGACCATTGCACCGAGCCAGCCGACAAGGATAGGCAGACCGAAGCCGCCCAGTCGCGCGGCATCGTCGGGCGTGGTCAGCAACGCCGAGGTGTAGGCGCCGATGGCAACGAAGCCGGCGACCCCGACATTGAAAAGCCCGGTCAGCCCCCATTGCAGGTTGAGCCCGAGCGTGATGAGCGAAAAGATCAGCGCGGTGGTCAGGAAGAAGGCGCCGTAGCCGAGCAGATCCATCAGCGTTCCCTCACTCCGAAAAGGCCGATGGGCCGCACGAACAGCACCGCCATCAGGATGATGAACGAGACGGCCGCCCGCCATTCGGCGCCGATCAATTGCACGGCACCCGCTTCGGCCAGACCGATGATCAGGCCGCCGAGAACGGCGCCAGGCACGCTGCCGATGCCGCCGAGGATGGCGGCCGCGAACATCGGCAGCAGCATCTCGAAACCCATGAATGGGCGGATCTGGATGAGAATGCCGATCATGACGCCGGCGACGCAGGCCAGCGCTCCGCCGATGATCCAGGTGACGCGCACGACCTTGGCGACGTCGATGCCGACAATGCGGGCAAGTGCTGCGTTCTGGCTCAACGCCTGCATCGAGCGGCCGGTCTGGGTCCGCGTCATCAGGAGATGCACACCGAGCACCAGAACGGCGGTCAGCAGCAGCAGCGCGATCTGGTCCGGGGTGATGCGAATGCCGAAGCCTATCGGCCTGGCGATCTGGATCGCCCGGCTGAAGTAGGTCGGACGCGAGCTGAAGATGAATTCGAGCAGGCTTCTCAGCGCCATCGAGGCGCCGAAGCTCGCCATCACCACGATAATCGCCTGGCCCTTGGCCCGTAGCCGGGCGAACAGCACCATATCGAGCGCCAGCGCCAGCAGGCCGGTGGCCGCCATGCCGATGATGAGCGCGACGATCAACGGCCAACCGAAGGAGAGTGGCGCGATCGGCGCGATCTTGCCGAACATCGCGCCAATGGCGCCAACCACGGCCAGCGTCGCATAGGCGCCCCAGGCCATGAAGTCGCCATGGGCGAAGTTCGAGAAGCGCAGGATCGAATAGGTGAGTGTCACGCCGATGGCGCCGAGGCCGATCATCGACCCTGCCAGCAGTCCGTCGACGACGAATTGCAGGCTCATGCCGCGCTTCCTTGTCCAAGGTCGAGGCGGCGCTGGCCAAGATAGAGTTCAGCGACGACCGGATCGGTCCAGAGCTCGGCGGCGACGCCCTGGTGCCGCTCCTTGCCCTCGACCAGCACGTAGGCGCGGTCGCCGATGGCAAGCGCTGCCTTGGCGTTCTGCTCGACCAGCAGGATGGTGACGCCGGATTTGCGGATGCCGGCCAGCATCTCGAACACCATCGACACGAATTTCGGCGACAGGCCGGCCGACGGCTCGTCGAGCACCAGCACCTTGGGATGGACGATTAACGCCCGCGCGACGGCCAGCATCTGCCGCTGGCCGCCCGACAGATTGCCCGCGGCCGTTCTGCGCTGACGGGCGAGATCGGGAAAGGCCGCATACATTTCCTCGATGCGGGCGGGGGTCTCGCGCGGCCTCAGGATGCCGCAGGCGACCCTGAGATTGTCCTCGACCGACATCAGCGGGAAGATGTTCTCTGTCTGTGGCACGAAGGCAAGGCCAAGGCGGACCATGGTGTGGGCGGGCGACGCCGTGATGTCCCTGCCGTCCAGCAGCACCGTGCCGCCGGTGATCGGGACAAGGCCAGCGATGGCCTTGATAAGGCTCGACTTGCCGGCGCCGTTGGGACCGAGAACGACGACGATCTCGCCGTGGTCGACCGTGATCGAAGCACCGCGCACGATCGGCACGCCGGGCTCATAGCCGGCTTCGAGATCGCGGACATCGAGAACGGTTTGGCTCATGCAGCGCCTCCGAGGTAGGCCTCGATGACGCGCGGATCGCGCGCCACCTCGTCCGGAGTGCCTTCGCACAGAAGCTGGCCGCTCGCCATGACCAGCACCCGGTGGCAGAGCCGCGTCACCATGTCGATATTGTGCTCGATCAGCAGGAAGGTGATGCCGCTTCTGTTGATATCGCGGATGCGGTCGATGATGACTTCGAGCAATGTCGCGTTGACCCCGGCCGCCGATTCGTCGAGCAGGATGATCGCCGGGTTGGCCATCATGACGCGGGCCAACTCGAGCAGCTTGCGCTGGCCGCCGGAAAGCACCCGCGCCGGCTCGTGCGCCAGGCGGGCGAGCGTGACGAGCTCAAGCAGCTCGATGGCTCTCGTCTCGGCAGCCCTTTCTTCGGCAGCGACCCGCCGGGGCGTCAGGAAATTGGCGAGCAGTTTTTCTCCGGCCTGCCCTTGCGCCGCCAGCATGACGTTTTCGATCAGCGTCAGGTTAGGCAGGGGCCGGGGGATCTGGAACGTGCGGCCAAGGCCGCGGCCGATGCGGCGATGGGCTGCTTCCCCCGACACCGATACGCCGTTGAGGAGGATTTCGCCGCTGGTCGGCAGAATGCTGCCGGCGAGCAGGTCGAACATCGTGGTCTTGCCGGCGCCGTTCGGGCCGATAAGGCCGAGTATTTCACCCGGCCGGACTTCGAGCGATACATTGTTGACCGCGACAAGGCCGCCGAAGCGTTTGACGACGTTCCTGGCCGTCAGAACCGGCGTGCGGATCTCCTCCTGCCGTTCCGTCGTATCGCTCATCAATCCCTCTTGGCCGAAAAGCGATCTTCGTCGCCTATGACTTTGATTTGTGATCACACTTGCGTTGATCACGCTATTCGGCTTTAATTTCTTCCGCAAGCCGAAAACGGCCAAGACCGGGATTGCCCATGCAGAAGGCCGCCATCGAACGGAACAACGAAACGATCGCAGCCCAGCTTACGCCGGTCGGCCGCGAGACCGTGCAGGATCGCGTCTATTCGGAGCTGCGTCGCGCCTTGATCGGCGGCCTTTTCGAGCCGAGCCAGGTTCTGACCATCCGCGGCCTCGCCGACGCGCTGGTCACCAGCACGATGCCGGTGCGCGAGGCGCTCGGACGGCTGATCACCGAGAAGGCGCTGGAGGCGCTTCCAAACCGCTCGGTGCGCGTGCCGCCGATCACGCTGGAGCGCATCGACGATCTCTTGCGCGCCCGTTCCCTGATCGAGGGCGAAGCGATAGCACTTGCCGCCGCGCGTATGAACGCGCGCCAGATAGCCACGGTCGAAGCCATGCTGGGCGAGTGGGACGAGATGCGGGCGCTGAAGCACAAGAAGGATATCGACCGCGAGGCGACGCTCAACCAGAGCTTCCACTTCGAGATTTACCGCTGCTGCGGTTCCGCCGTGCTGATCCCGATGATCGAGAGCCTGTGGCTGCAATCCGGACCCTGCATCCGCGTCGCCATCTACGCCTTTTCGGATGCCGGCGAAGTCGATACCGCCCACTACCATCGCAGCATCGTCGCAGCGCTTGCGAGGCAGGATGCGCAAGCGGCGCGCGAGGCGCTGGTGGCCGACATCAGCCGGCCCTTCGCCTTTCTGCGCGACAAGCTCCAATCCGCAAGCAAGGAAGGATTGAGGGCATGACGGCGCCTGGCATCAGCATCACCGAGCCGCGCTCACAGCTTTCCGTAACTGCGCTGCTGTTGCCTGAAAAGGCGCCCGACAACGCTGCCTTCCTGCTAGCGTATCTCGAGCAGCCGCGCGTCGTTGCCGGCATCCATGCGATGTGGACGGGGCCGGAAATCTCCTGCCCGGTTCCATCAGGCGATCTTGAGGGCCAAACCTATGCCAGGCCCTTGCCGGCGGAGAATGCAACGCTGACGCCGCAGCCGGGCGACATCGTGTTATCCTACGTGCCGCCGCGCATGTGGGGCGGCAACCCGAATGCCATCTTTGACGTCGGCCTGTTCTACGGAGCGGGTGCACGCCTGCTATTCCCGATCGGCTGGCTTGCCGGAAGCGTCGTCGCGCAGGTGGTGCCTGAGGAGCGCGATAAATTCGCAGCCGCTTGTGGCGTGATCCGCCGCAACGGCGCCTGCGAAATCACCTTTACCCGTGTGGATATCTGAATGGCTGAGAGCGACGACAGTTTTGAACTCTTCGACCTTCGCGTCGAGGCGATCATTCCTGAGGGCAAGCCGATCTATTGCGGCGCCAAATCAGGTGATTATTTCGAGCTCAAGGGTGAGATGCTGTCGATGCCGGCGGGGCAGGGTTTTTCGATCTATTCCATCGCGGCTGTGTTGCCGCTTCTAGCAGCAAAGCAGCGCCCGACCCACAGGAACGACTGGATGACGTCGGACGCCGAGATCGCCTGTCCCGATCCCAATTGTGCCAGCCGGCTTCGGATCGTCAGGACCGGCAAGCGGCGGTTCAGCCATGCCGAAACGACGGCGGTGCCGCTGCCGAAGGAGAATGACCGGAGATGACCGCCAAGGCTTTCGAGCTCAGCCCCGGCTATACGATCTCGCGGGTCATTCGTGGCGGCTGGCAGCTTGCCGGCGGGCACGGCGCGATCGACCGCCAACAGGCGGTGACCGACCTGATCGCCACCTTCGACGCCGGCATCAGGACCTATGATTGCGCCGATATCTATACCGGCGTCGAAGAGCTGATCGGCGCAGCGCGCCTGCGCCTTGCCAATGAGCGTGGCCTCGACGCCGCCGCCAAGATGAAGGTGCACACCAAGCTGGTGCCTGACCTCGAACGGCTTTCCACGATCAGCCGCGACTACATCAGCAGCATCGTCGACCAGTCGCTGCGGCGCTTGAAGACTGAGCGGCTCGATCTTGTGCAGTTCCATTGGTGGGACTATTCGGTGCCCCGCTATGTCGATGCGATGGGCTGGCTCGACGAGATCCGCAGGGAAGGCAAGGTGCGCAACATCGGCACCACAAACTTCGACACGCCGCGGCTGGCCGAGATCCTGGCCGCCGGTGTGCCGCTGGTCAGCCAGCAATTGCAATATTCGGTGCTCGACCAGCGGCCGGCAAGCAGCCTTGCAGCACTCGCCAGCCAGCACGGCGTCAGTTTCCTCTGCTACGGTTCGGTGGCGGGCGGCTTCCTCAGCGAAAAATGGCTTGGCGTTACCGAGCCGCAGACGCCGCTCGAAAACCGGTCGCTGGTCAAATACAAGCTGATCATTGACGACTTTGGCGGCTGGGAGCTTTTCCAGGAATTGCTTCGCACACTGAAGGCCGTCGCCGACCGTCACGGCGTCGATATCGCCACCATCGCCAGCGCCTGGGTGCTGGAGCAGCCGCAAGTGGCGGCCGTCATCGTCGGCGCCCGCAACCAGGCGCACGCCCTTGCCAATGCCAGAATCATGGACATCGCGCTCGATGTCGACGACCGGGCGAGGATCGCTGCCGTGATCGCGCAAAGCTGTGGGCCGCTGGGCGACGTCTACACATTGGAACGCGACCGTCACGGCCGCCACGGCTCGATCATGCACTACAATTTGAATGCGGGCAGGAAATGAGCGCGGCAATGCACGAGAAGCCCTCCTTGCTTTCCCGCGCCAGCGCCGAGGTGGTCGGTCTCCACCGCTTCTTCGTAGACTGGTTCAATGCGGCGAATGCGAATAATGCAGATTTCAGCCGCTTCGAACGCGTCATGGGCGAAGGCTTCTGTATGGTTGCGCCGGATGGTCAGATCCTCGATCGTGACGCGGTGCTCGACCATGTCAGGGCAAGCCGCGCCACCTCTGAGGACGATTTCAGTATCTCGATCGAGGATATCCGGGCCGGCTGGCAGGCAGGCGACACGATCGTCGTCTGTTATATCGAAGCACAGCAGCGCGGGGGCAAGCACAGCCGCCGCCGCTCGAGTGCCGTCTTCACCACCAGCTCATCGGCGCCCAACGGCGTCGAATGGCGACATCTGCATGAAACCTGGCTGCAGATGCCGGAAGACAGAACAGGCTCAAGACATCAATGAGAGTCGTGTAACGAAAGGGGAACAACAATGAAAAAGACCATACTTCAGATCACCACCGCGCTCGCTCTGCTGACAGCGGCCGGCGCAGCGCACGCCGCCGATTGCAAGATCACCGTCGGCCTCGTCATGGAACTGACAGGCCCAGCCGGCGAGTACGGCCAGGCAGGGGCCAAATCGGTCGAGATGGCATTCCGCGACATCAACGATGCTGGCGGCGTGCGCGGCTGCGATCTCACGACCGACACCCGCGACAGCCAGAGCCAGGGCAACATCGCGGTCGACGCCGCGACGCAGCTCGTGCAGGTCAAGAAGGTACCGGTCATCATCGGCGGCATCATCTCTTCGGTGTCGATCCCGATCCTGACCTCGGTCACCGCTCCGGCCAAGATCGTCCAGGTCTCGCCAGCCTCTTCATCGCCAACGCTGACGGCGCTCGGACGCGACGGCAAGACCAACGGCATTTTCTTCCGCACCATCACCTCGGACGCGCTGCAGGGCGTCGCCGCCGCCAAATACGCCATCGACAAGGGTTTCAAGAAGCTGTCGGTCATCCACGTCAACAACGACTTCGGCGTCAACATGGTGGCAGAATTCTCGCGCGCCTATAAGGCGCTCGGCGGCACCATCGTCTCCGACACGCCCTACAATGAAAAGCAGTCGAGCTATGCCTCGGAGGTGACCGCGGCGATGGCCGGCGAACCGGATGGGCTTTATCTCGTCAGCACGCCTGTCGACGGCGCAACCATCGCCCGCACCTGGATTTCGCAGGGCGGTGTCCAGAAATTCCTGCTCAATGACGGCATGAACAGCCCGGACTTCATCGAATCCGTTGGCGCCGACTATTTGAAGGACGCCTATGGCACGTCCTCGGGCACCAGCCCGACCGCATCGACCGAATATTTCACCAAGAACTACAAGGCGTTTTCGGGCATCGAACCTTCGAACCCGGCGGCCGACCGATCCTATGATGCCGGCGCCATTGTCGGCTTGGCCATCGCCATTGCCGGCTCCGAGGACCCGGCCAAGATCAAGGATGCGATGTACAAGGCAGTCGACCCGGCCGGCACGCCGATCCATGCCGGCAAGGACGAGTTCGCCAAGGCGCTCGGCCTGATCAAGGAGGGCAAGCCGATCCGCTACGAAGGCGTCATCGGTCCGGTCGCCTTCGATAAGTATGGCGACATCACCGGCCCGTTCCGGCTCTGGAAGATCGTCGACGGCAAGGTGACGACCGACGGCGAAATGACGACGGATGACGTCAACGCCTTGCAGGCGAAGCTTCAGTAGACTGCCTATGTCTTGTCCGGCATCGATCCCATTTCATTGAGGTTGATGCCGGACACTTGCAGGTCCTGCTGCCGCTTAGGCCGGCCCGGAAACGACCACCGCACCAGCCGTCGGCACGATCCAGGGGCAGGCATAATAATCAGTGATGCGATTGATGATCCCGCCGGCGGCTTCGATCCGAACGGGATGGGCCGGCTTCCAACCGTCTTCGCCATGGTGGAGCACGAGCAGCACCGCCTCGCCATCAATCTCGCCAATCGCTATTTTCCAGGCCGTCGAGGCTTTTTCGTATTCGACGAAGTAAGGTGATTCCGACAGCCTGCCCTTGAAGCAATCCGCAACCCGCAATTGTGCGTCGGCGCTGGTCAACGCCCGTACCCCGTCCCAATCGCGGCGGTTGAACAGTTCGATATAGCGCCTGAGCAATTCCAGAAGTTCCGGATCGCTTTTGGGCTCCGAACGGACGATTGGCTCGCCCGACAAGGCGGCCAATTTCGAGCGGCCACGGTTCAACGCAGCCTTGACGCCACCCACGGTTGAGCCGGCTAGACCGGCGATCTCTTCCAGCGAATAGTCGAATACATCCTTGAGCAGAACGCAGGCGCGCTCCTTGGGCGGCAGGTGGATCACCAGCCGTTCGATCGCGCGATCCGCGCCCTGGCCCGCCGGCTCGACCGGCAGGATGATCTCGTCCTCGGCGAAATTGGCCTCAGCCTGCTGGCGCACCTGCCGGCTTCGCAGGAAATCGATGCAGCGATTATGCGCGATGCGAAACAGCCAGGGGCGAAGGGCGCTCGCATCGTCCAGCTTCTCGATCTTCCGATAGGCCTCGAACAGCGCCTCTTGCATGACGTCTTCGGCGTCGAGCGTCGAACCGGTCATGCGTGCGCAGTAGCGGTGCAGCCGTCCACGCAAATGCGCGACCGTCTCCAGGAAGCCGGCGTAGCGGACGTCGAAAAGCCCTGTCGGGGCAAGTCTTGGCTGCATCTTCATGGTACACGATCATAGCGGGACATAGGTCAGCGTAATGACGCCGTTCTTGAAACGGTGCGTATCTATAAGCTCCAGCTTGACCAGGGACGGGTCGACATCCTGGAAAGCGCGTTTGCCTTGGCCGACGCGGGTCGGCACGATCGAGAGTTGATACTCGTCGACAAGCCTGTTGGCGAGCAGCGTCTGGTCGAGATTGCTCACTCCATACTTCAATATGTTGCCGCCGGTTTGCTGCTTGATCCTGGCGATTTCGGCAGCGACGTCGCCTTCGATCAGCGACGCGTTCCAGCTCACTGCCTTGAGGCTGCGCGACGCGACGAGCTTCTTCAGCCCGTTCATGCGGTCCATGTACTTGCTGCCTTTGACCTGCGGCCAGCACGCCGAAAACATTTCATAGGTGACGCGGCCGAGCAGGAAAAAATCCGCCTCGCCGGCCTTTTCATAGGAGTGCTCCTTCATCTCCTCGTCGAAGAAGGGTGACGCCCATTCCATTGGTGCCTCGATGACGCCGTCCAGCGAAATGAAGCTGCCCACGATCAATTTTCTCATCGCGTGTCTCCGGTTGCGCAACAGACATCCCGTCGCACCCAAGGAACCGGCGAAAACGAAACCGACCCGATGGATGACCACAGGATGCACGTCTAAGACGTTCCCGGTTCGACTTTGGATACGCGCGAGGATCGTTTGAGTTAATAGAGTGGCTTGGCCATGTGCCGGGGCGTCGGCCACTCCGTCGTAATCCCCGGCTGCACCGGCCGCTCGAGATAGGTCGAGAGCACGACGTAGCTTCGCGTCGAGGTGACGCCGGGTGTTTCGTAGAGGCGCGACAGCAGTCCCTCGAGCGCCCGCGTGTCCTCGGTGCGGACCTTGATCAGCATGCATGTGTCGCCGGCCACCGAATGGATCTCCTCGACTTCGGGATGTTCGGAAATCGCCATCAACTCCGGCGTCTTTCCCCACCCCTTGGTGTCGATATGGACGAAGGCGAGCAGCGGCTTGTGCACCGACTTGGGATCGATGATGACCGCAGTGTTGCGGATGGCGCCGCTGCGCCGCAGGCGCTTGACGCGTTCATGGACTGCCGGCGGCGAAAGGCCGACGCGGTCGCCGAGGTCGGCATAGCTGATCATGGCGTCCTCGACCAGAACGCCTAATATTTTTCGGTCGGTTGCATCGATATCGCGGGCGGCAGGCCTGTTCTGCGGAATGCCATCTGTTTCTTCATCCATATTAAGATTCCCGATTGATACAGAATTTGGTACGGCCATTATTGCCATATGTCGAACAGTGATCAAGTCGCCACATTCGCAGCGGCCCCCAAGCCGCCAATCCCGGCACTCGCCTACCTGCTGACCGGGTGCATCGCCGTGATCGGCTCGAACTCGCTGGTGCTCAGTCCGATCGCACCGGCTGTGGCCGCATCGTTCGGCACAAGCGTGCCGGCGGTCATGATCGCGTCCGCTGCCTTCGGGCTAGGTACGTCGGCAAGCGCCTTGTTCCTGGCGCGCTACATCGACCGGCTCGGCGCCCGCCGCATGCTGCAAGGGGCGTTGCTGCTGCTGGCAATTGCGCTCGTCGCCAGCGCCGCTGCGGCGACAGTGACGGCGCTGGTCGCGGCCCAGCTTCTCGCCGGCATCGCTGCAGGTGTCGCCATGCCGGCAATCTATGCCAGCTCCGCCGCGATTGCGCCGCCCGGACGCGAAAGCGGGACCATCGGCGTCGTGCTGACCGGCTGGACGCTGAGCATGGTCGCCGGCGTTTCGCTGTCGGCCGTACTTGCCGACCTGGTGCATTGGCGCGCCGTTTTCGCGGCGGTCGCGGTGCTGGCAGCACTCGCCTTGGCCAGCCTGTCGCTGACGTCGCTGAGCGATGTCAGGAAGAGTGGTCCGGCGCCGACGCCGCTGGGCGCCTTGAGCGTTCCCGGCATAGTGCCGCTTCTGGTTGCCTGCGCCGCCTTCATGACCGCGTTCTACGGCGTCTATGGCTATCTCGGCGATCACCTTCACAACGGCTTGGGACGGCCGGTCAGTGCCAATGGGCTTGCCGCGCTCGCCTATGGCGCCGGCTTTGGCACGGCGGCGCTTCTTGATGGCGTTATCGACCGCCTGGGCGCGCGGCGTGTCATGCCGTTTGCCTACCTGCTCGTCGCAGCCGTCTATGTCGCGATTGCCGCGGCGAGCAGTAGTTTCCATCTGACCATAGCGATGATAGCCGTCTGGGGTCTTGCCAATCATTTCGGGCTGAACGTCCTGGTGATGCGCCTCTCGGCGCTCGATCCTGCGCGCCGCGGCACGATCATGGGTTTGAACAGCGCAGTGACCTATCTTGCGGTGTTCGTCGGCACCACGGCGTTCGGACCGCTTTATTCCACATTCGGTTTTGCGGCATCCGCGGTGGTTGCAGCCTTGCTCATGCTGATCGCTGCTGCGGCAGCGGCGTGGCGTTCACCGAAGCAATAGCGCAGCAAGGCTTGCGTCTCGGTTCGGTCCTTCGATAGATGCTCGTTGGATGGACAATACAACGCTTGAGACAACCGCCGATCCCTTGCCGCACGAGCTCGCTTTTCTTGGAGAGCGGCTTACGGCGTTCAACGACAGCGATGTCGGCGCCTCCGGCAGGAAGACATTGGCCGTGTTCGTCCGCAATGAGCACGGCGCTGTTGTCGCCGGCATCTCGGGATACACTGCCTGGGGCTGGCTCTATGTGCAATGGCTCTGGGTCGATGAACGGCTGCGCGGCCAGCGCATGGCCGGCCGGATGCTCGAGGCAGCCGAGAGGGAGGCAATGGCGCGCGGCTGTCACGGCGCCTGGATCGACACGTTCAACCCACGGGCGGCCAAGGCCTATGAGCGCCAGGGCTACCGGCCCTTCGGCGCGCTTGCCGACTTCCCCATTGGCCGCAGCCGCATCTTCCTGCAGAAGAAATTGGTGGCTTAACTAGCCGGCAAGGCGTCCACCGCACATCGGCTGGGGCACGCCGGTCGTGCTGGGGAAGCTGATCGGCAATCCTCTGAGCACGCGCACTGCCAGGAAGGCAAAGCACTCCGCCTCCACCGCGTCGCCCTTCCAGCCAAGCGCCTCCGCCGGTACGGCTTCGACGCCGGCGCGGCTGCCAAGCATGGCCATGATCGTTGGGTTGTGTCGACCGCCACCGCTGACCACCAGCCGCTTCGGCCGGCGCGGCAGAAGATCGAGCGCCTTGCCGACCGCGGCCGCGGTGAAGGTCGTCAGCAGGGCAGCGCCATCCTCGGCATTCATCCCGTCCGCCATCGAGGCGCCGAAATCGAAACGGTCCAGCGATTTCGGGTAGGGTTTGGTCAAATACGGATGCTGCAGGAGCTTGGCCAGCCGTGCCTCGTCGACCGTCCCGACGCGAGCCAGCGCGCCGTCGCGGTCCATTTCGCCGAGCCCCTTCGATTTGATGAAATCGTTCAGCGGTGCGTTGGCGGGCCCGGTGTCGAAGGCAACAACATTGTCCTTGCCGTCCCACCAGGTGATGTTGGCGACGCCGCCGAGATTGAGCACCGCCGTGTCGCCGCTGGCGTCGGCTTCGCGCAGTAGCGCGGCGTGATAGGCGGCCGACAGCGGCGCGCCCTGGCCGCCGGCGCGTATGTCGGCCGAGCGGAAGTCATAGGCGACCTTGGTGCCCAGGATGGCATGCATCAGCTCGCCATCGCCGAGCTGGCGGGTCTGGCCAAGCCGGCCGGCTTGCGGGGCACGATGCAGCACGGTCTGGCCATGAAAGCCAACCACCCCGATATCGGTCATCGTCAGCCCGTAGTTTTCGACCAACAGCTTGACTGCTGCGGACTGCGCGCGCGTCAGCGCCTCTTCTGCCTCGTGGAAGATTGCCGGTTCCGGCCCGGTGAAATTCCAGCTCCTTGCCTGGCCAAGCGTCTCTTCCAGCAAGGTCCGGATCGACTGCGGGTAGGGGGCCAGCGTGTAGGTGCCGAAATCCGCGATCCGTTCGCCGTCGGTCTTGATCAGCGCGACGTCGATATTGCCGTCCAGCACGGTGCCGGTCATCAGGCCGACGGCCCACATTGGTTCGCCATTTTTCGGATTCATGACTCTCAGGCTCCGTTGACGAGATCGCCGACCGCTTGGCGAAGCGCTGCGATCCCGCTGTTGAAATGACGTGTCGGATGGATCCGGTTGGTGAGCAAGGTCCACGCTCTGCCTTTGTCGAAGTCGACCCAAAGCCCGGTGCCGGTGAAGCCGGTATGCCCGATGGTTTCGGGGCTGCACAGCCCGCCGCCGGACCAGCCTTCGTAGGGTCGCTCCCAGCCATGGGTGCGGGTTGCCGACAAGGGCGTGCGCATCAGCGCTATCGAACTCGCGGATGCGCCGGTCCCGTCCAGCAGCCCTCGCGCAAAGTCGAGGACCGAAGCTGCCGTTCCGAACAGGCCGGCGTGACCGGCCCCTTGCAATGCCGAGCAATTGTCGTCGTGGACCTCGCCTGACAGCACGCGATGACGCCATGTGCAGTCTTCGGTCGCCGCCGCTCGATCCGGTTCGGCGGAGAACGCGAAGCCTGGACCGGGATCCATGTCGCGAATGGTCTTGCCGGACAGGCGCTCCAGAACAAAGCCGAGCAGGATGAAGTTGATATCGGAATAGACCGGCTCCCCGACCTGCCACTCGCGCTGCAGGACAAAGGCGCGCAACAGCTCGGGATCGCGGCCGTAGGTGTAGATCGGCGCGACGGCGGGAAACGGTGTCTGATGACCGAGGCACTGGCGAAATGTCACCTTCCGTTCCCAGGCTCTTTCGTCATATTGGCGAAGGTCGGGCAGGACCGAAATCAGCGGCGCGTCGAGGTCGATGACGCCTTCTTCCGCCAGTGCCAGTACACGCGGCGTGGTGAAGATGACTTTGGTCAGGGATGCCAGGTCGAACCATGTCCCGACATGCATCGGCCTTATCTTCGGCACGACTTGGGCTGAGCCGATTGCCCGGACGATGCGCTGACCGTCCCGGTCGACTATGCCGAGCACGCCGCCCGGAATGCGCGACGCAGCCACGGCCGCTTCGAGCGGGGCGAATGCGCGGGAGAAGAGGTCGGCGAGGTCGTTCAATGGTGGCCTCCGCCCGAAAGTTGGCGCTCTACGGCGCCCCCCTCTGTCCTGCCGGACATCTCCCCCTCAAGGGGGGAGATTAGATGTCGCCGCAGGTTTCGCCAGTTTTCAATGTGGAAAGAAATGGACGCCGGCGCCGAAACTGCCAATCTCCCCCCTTGAGGGGGAGATGTCCGGCAGGACAGAGGGGGGCGCTGTCCCGCCGACATCGTATCTCCCAGAGTACCGCCCATCACGCCTCAACCCTCACCCTATGATCCGGCCCGAACTGCTGCCACTTGGCTGGTCCCGGTTCAAATCCCGGCGGCCGTACAAGCGACGGGACCTGGCGCGTGTCCAGCTCGAATCGTTCATGCCGCCGGTCTATGGAGGGAACGGCCGCGATAAGCTGTTTGGTATAGGAGTGCTTCGGCTCCGAGAGCACCGATCTGGCATCGCCGATCTCGACGATCTGGCCGGCATAGATGACCGCGATGCGATGGGCGATCCGCTCGACGACAGCCATGTCATGCGAGATGAACAGATAGGCCAGCCTGAATTCACGCTGCAGCTCGATCAAAAGCTCCAGCACCCTGGCCTGCACCGACACATCGAGCGCCGAAACCGCTTCGTCGAGGACGACAACCGAAGGATTGAGCATCAGCGCGCGAGCGATGCACAGGCGTTGCCGCTGGCCGCCGGAGAATTCGTGCGGATAGCGCTGCAGGCTGTTTTCCGGAAGGCCGACGCGTTTCAACAGCGCGGCCATTTTCGCCCGCGTTTCAGCAGCTATCCGTCCGCCGGTAGCGATCACCGGCTCTGCAAGGATGCTTTCGACGGTGAGTCTGGGATTGAGCGAGCCATAGGGATTCTGGAACACCATCTGCACGGGAAGGGCGCTCTGCCCGGCGGCGGCCTTACGCGCGCTGGCCGAGATTGTGCCGCGCGTCGAGCGCACCAGCCCCAGAATCGCGCGGGCGGTGGTGGACTTTCCGGAACCGCTCTCGCCGACGACCGCCAATGTCTCGCCCGGCATCAGCTCGAAATCCACACCGTCCACTGCGTGCACGGCACCGGTGACACGGCTGAAAAACCCAGCCTTGACCGGAAATCGCACCACGAGGCCATCGACCTTCAGCGCCGGCTCGGCAGCTTTTTGCTTTTCGCGTTGCGCATCCCTGCGTGTCGCACTGCCGCCGGCGAAATGCGGCACCGCATGCAGCAGATGCCGCGTATAGGGATGCCGCGGATCGTCCAATATCTGGTTCAGCGCGCCCTGCTCGACAGCTTCTCCGCTTTGCATCACCATGATCTTGTCGGCGGTGCCCGCAACCAGACCGATGTCGTGGGTGATGAAGATCATCGACATCCCGGTTTCCTGCTTCAACTCGGCGAGCAGCGCCATGATCTGCGCCTGCACCGTAACATCCAGCGCCGTCGTTGGCTCGTCGGCAATGAGCAGGTGCGGGTTGCACGCGAGCGCCATGGCGATCATCACCCGCTGCAGCATGCCGCCCGAAAGCTGGTTGGGCGTGTATTTCAGCCGCCGTGCAGCGTCGGGAATACGCACGCGGTCGAGCGCGTCCTTGGCCGCCGCCGTCGCTTGCCGACCGGTCAGGCCGCGATGCAGGCGAAACGATTCCTCGATCTCCCTGCCGATGGTCAGCACCGGATTGAGCGAGCTCATCGGCTCCTGGAAGATCATGCCGATTTCGCCGCCGCGGATCTTCGTCAGTTGCGGCTCGGCCGCGGCGGTCAGGTCGAAAATGCTGTTGTCGGCCCGTCTCAGCTTGATCGAGCCCGCGGTGATG
>NZ_SUEG01000269.1 GCF_005063415.1 Mesorhizobium sp. | reverse complement strand
AGTTCGCCGTAACGCACGGCGCGGACAAGACCGCGCGGCTTCACATCCTTGGCATTGAGGGCGAATCTCGTGGCCGGCAGATCGACGACCAGACGATTTGGGCCGCGCAGCAGGAACCATTTGATGTCCGGCTCGCGGTCGAAATTGATGACGATACGCGTCTTGGTGGCATCGCCGGCCATCTTGTAGCTTGTGGCACCGAGCGGTGCGTCGGCAGCACGCGAAAGCGGCGAAAGGAGCAGGCAAGCCAGGATCAGCGGCAGCAGGCAGGCGGTGCGGAAGAACCGGCCTCCATGATGACGGCCCTTGTCTGCGAAGCCTGCCAGTCCCATCTTTCTACCAGTCGCTCCCGTTTGGCGTCATGCCCGATCGCTTGTCGAAGTGCCTTATTGCTTGTCAAAGTGCTGGCAGGCCGCGAACTCGATTAACGATTGGTATCCAGAGAAGGTTAACCAAGCCTTTTCATGGAAGGCTTGGGACCTGTGCTTCCGCTGCGGAACGGCTTTTTGCCGGCATCGGGAATCGGGGTTGCCTTCCAACCCGCCAAATCATAAAAGCGATGGTGGATCACTGCAATCCTGGAACCGTCCTCCTCCGCAGCTTACTGCTACAGGTCAGACGCAAGACGGCTCCTTTCGCTTCAGGCGAAGAAGGCATCGGTGATCGCGACGATTTTCGCAGGCGTGCTCCCGTGGCGGGGGAATCGCCTGCGTGAGCAAAACGGCCGGGATTGTCTCGTGCCGGCTCTGTATGAGCAAACAAGCTGGTCCGGTTTTTCCCGGGCTTTGGTTCAAAAGGTTCTGCTGGTGACGATGGCTTCAAGCGCAATCATGGAAAGGTCCGCAACAAACCGCGCCACTACGGCTGCGGGCGGCACCGCCATGGCGCTCAGGCAGCGGCCGGCGGACGTTCAATTGTCCGGCACCCATGTTCCAGGTCCACGGCAGCGGGCATTGTCCCGCAAGCTGCGGCCGACGGCTGCCGGGAGGAAACGTAATAATGCCCAACAAAATGCTGATAGACGCCTCCCACCCGGAGGAAACACGCGTTGTCGTCGTTCGCGGTAACCGTATTGAAGAATTCGACTTTGAATCCCAGGACAAGAAGCAGCTCAAAGGAAATATCTATCTCGCCCGCGTAACGCGCGTCGAACCTTCCCTGCAGGCAGCCTTTGTCGAATATGGCGGCAACCGTCACGGTTTCCTCGCCTTCAGTGAAATACACCCCGACTACTACCAGATTCCGGTCGCCGACCGTCAGGCGCTGCTGCGTGCGGAAGCACAGGAGGCCCAAGACGAAGAGGACGAGGAAGCCGCCGAAGGCGAGGACCGCCAGAGCCGCGACCGTGGCAAGCGCGGACGCCGGCGTGGCGGCAAGAGCCGCGACCGCGGCGAGCACAGGCGCGAGGCAGGCGCGTCAGACGGTGAGAATGGCGAGAACGGCGAAGATGCCGTCGCAGAAAACCTGGATGCCGCTGCCGACGACACCATGTCCGACATTGCTGGACAGAGCGAGGGTGCCGCCGGGCAGAGCGATGAAGTCGCCGATCGCGGCGAGACCGAGCCGTCCGAAGGAGGATCCAGTTCCATCGCTGCCAGCGTCGATGCCGATGTAATCTCGGAAGCCGTCCCGCAAGTCGAGCTAAGCGGGGTCGAGACAAGCGGGGCCGAGACAAGCGGCGAAGCAACCTCCGAAGACAATGATCGCGGCATGCTGGAAGAGGTGCAATCCTCGCATCCGGACGATCACGAGGTCGAATCGGTCGGCGCCGAAGACGCGCTGGAGGAAGTGCGCAACCGCCGCAAGCCGGTGCGCCGCCAGTACAAGATCCAGGAAGTGATCAAGCGCCGGCAGATCCTGCTGGTGCAGGTCGTCAAGGAAGAGCGCGGCAACAAGGGTGCGGCGCTGACCACCTATCTGTCGCTGGCCGGCCGCTATTCGGTGCTGATGCCAAACACGGCGCGCGGCGGCGGCATTTCGCGCAAGATCACCAACGCGCAGGACCGCAAGCGGCTGAAGGAAGTGGTCGCCGATCTCGAAGTGCCGCAAGGCATGGGTGTCATCCTGCGTACGGCCGGCGAAAGCCGCACCAAGGCAGAGATCAAGCGCGACTACGAATATTTGATGCGGCTTTGGGAAAACGTCCGCAATCTGACGCTGCAATCCACGGCCCCTGCCCTGGTTTACGAGGAAGGCAGCCTGATCAAGCGCTCGGTGCGCGACCTCTACAACAAGGATATCGACGAGATCCTGGTTTCCGGCGAAGAAGGCTACCGCGAGGCCAAGGATTTCATGCGCATGCTGATGCCGAGCCACGCCAAGGTGGTTCAGCCGTTCCGCGACACGACGCCGATCTTTGTGCGCAACGGCATCGAAGCGCAGCTCGACCGCATGCTGCAGCCGCAGGTGACACTGAAGAGCGGCGGCTACATCATCATCAACCAGACGGAAGCGCTGGTCGCCATCGACGTCAATTCGGGCCGTTCCACAAAGGAGCACTCGATCGAGGACACCGCACTCCACACCAATCTGGAAGCCGCCGAGGAAGTCGCCCGGCAATTGAGGCTGCGCGATCTCGCCGGCCTCATCGTCATCGACTTCATCGACATGGAGGAGAACCGCAACAACCGCTCCGTCGAGAAGCGGCTGAAGGATCACCTCAAGAACGATCGCGCCCGCATCCAGGTCGGCCGCATCTCGCATTTCGGCCTGATGGAGATGTCGCGCCAGCGCATCCGTGCCAGCGTGCTGGAATCGACGATGAAGCCTTGCCCGCATTGCGGCGGCACCGGCCACGTGCGCTCCGATTCGTCGGTCGCGCTGATGGTGGTGCGGGCAATCGAGGAATTCCTGCTCAAGGATTCGCGCAGCCACATCACGGTGCGGACGCCGGCGGCGACCGCGCTCTATGTGCTCAATCACAAGCGCGGCACGCTGGTGGAATTCGAGCACCGCTTCGGCGTGACCATCACCATCGAAGCCGATGATACGGTCGGTGCACAACACTATGCCATCTTCCGCGGCGCGCTGGCCGAAAAGCCGGAAGGCTTCGTCGAGGCGCGCACGTTCCCGGCCTATGTCGAGCCGGAAGAACCCGAGGACGAGATCGTCATCGAGGAGGAAGACGAGGCACCGGTGCAGGCCGAGCAGCCACGCCCTGCCCAGCAGCCGCAGCAGCCAAGGTCCGGCGAGGACGGCGAAGGCCGCGATCGCAAGCGCCGCAAGCGCCGCAGACGGCGCGGGGGCAAGGATCGTGAACACGGGGAACGCGAGCACGGGGACCGCGAACAAGGGGACCGCGAGCATGGCTCTGCTGTGGAAGGTGCTTCCGTTTCGGCGCCGACAGACGACGCCTTCGTAGCCGCGGGCGACCAAGCCGCCGAAGCGGACCGTGAAGCGCCGGCCGGTGT
>NZ_SUEG01000268.1 GCF_005063415.1 Mesorhizobium sp. | reverse complement strand
CCGCGCCGCCGACGGCAGCCTGAACGAACTCTATGCCGGCGATGCCGGCGAAAAGCTCGCCGAGCTCTTGCGCGGGCTGGTCGCGGCCTCGGTGTCGTTCTCCTTCGCCGCTGACGAATGGCCTGACGTGATGGAGGCGCTGATCGCGCCCGAGACGGTCAAGCCGGCGCAGGGCACCGACAGGAACATCGCCATCTGGGGTGTGCTGGAAGCGCGGCTTCAGGACGTCGATACGCTGGTCGTCGGCGGGCTCAACGAAGGCGTGTGGCCGCGCAAGCCGGAGAGTGACCGCTTCATGTCGCGGCTGATGAAGACCGGCATCGATCTTGAACCGCCGGAGCGGCGCATCGGCCTTGCCGCCCATGATTTCCAGATGGCCATGGGCGCCAAAAAAGTGGTGCTGGCTCGCTCCGCCCGTTCCGGCGACGCTCCGTCGGTGCCGTCGCGCTGGCTGCAGCGTATCCTTACCTTCGTCGGCGAGGACCATTCTGCGGCACTTCGCCGGCGCGGCGACGAACTGCTTGCCTGGGCGCGTGCGCTCGATGCCGGCGAAAAGCAGGACTTTGCGCCGCGACCGCAGCCGAAACCGCCGCTCGCCGCACGGCCGCACCACTTCTCGGTCACCGAGATCGAAACACTACGTCGCGATCCCTATGCGGTCTATGCCAGAAGGATACTCGGCCTGATGCCGCTCGATCCGGTCATTCGCGATCCGGGCGCCGCCGAGCGCGGCACGCTGTTTCACGCCATTCTGCACCTCTTCTCGGCGAGGGTGGCCGACCCGCGCGCGCCGGAAGCGCTGGACGGGCTCATTGCCGCCGGCCGGTCCTGCTTCGCCGAGGCGGCCCTGCCCGCCGATGTCGAGGCGGTGTGGTGGCCGCGCTTCGAAAAGCTTGCCGCCGGCATCATCGAATGGGAGCGCGGCCGGGCCGCAGCCGTGGCACGGCGGCACGCCGAGGAACGCGCCGAAAAGACCGGTGTCGGCCGATCCGGCGTGACCCTGTCCGGCTATGCCGATCGCATCGATCTGCTGGCCGGCGGCATGGCCGACATCCTCGACTACAAGACCGGCTCCTCGCCATCCAAGGCACAGGCGCACACGCTGCTCGCGCCGCAACTGGCGCTGGAGGGCGCGCTGCTTAGGCGCGGCGCTTTCAAGGAGCTTGGCGCATGCGAGCCGTCGCAACTGGCCTTCGTGCGGCTGAAGCCGAATGGCGAGGTGTTCGAGGAATCGATCCTCGAATACAACCGCAAGCCGCGAACCGCCGCCGATCTCGCCGAAGAAGCGTGGGCGCGGCTGGAAAAACTGCTGATTCACTACGCCGACCCGGCGACCGGCTATCTGTCGCGGGCGTTGCCGTTCCGCGAGGGTGAGACCGACGGCGACTACGACCATCTCGCCCGCGTGCTCGAATGGTCCGCCGGCGGCGACGCCGATGACGAGGGAGGGGAGGCGTGAAGAAGGCCTATCCCATTCCGAGCGACACCGCCGCCAGCCAGGCGAGTGCCTCCGACCCGCGAAATTCCGCCTGGGTGTCGGCCAACGCCGGATCGGGCAAGACCCATGTGCTCGCCCAGCGCGTCATCCGGCTTTTGCTGCGCGGCACCGATCCGTCCAAGATCCTGTGCCTGACCTATACGCGTGCCGCCGCCGCCAACATGTCGAACCGGGTGTTTTCGACCCTGTCGCAATGGACGGCCCTGGGCGATGCCGAGCTCTCGACACGGATAGAGGCGCTGGACGGCCGCCAGCCCGACCGCGAAACCATGCGCCGGGCGCGGCGGTTGTTTGCCGAGGCGCTGGAAACACCGGGCGGGCTGAAGATCCAGACCATCCACGCCTTCTGCGAATCGGTGCTGCATCAGTTCCCGCTGGAAGCCAATATCCCGGCGCATTTCGAACTGCTTGATCCACAAATGGAGGCTTCGCTGTTTGCCGCCGCCCGCCGCGACATGATTTCGGGCGGCGTTGCAGGCGATGCGGCATTGGCCGAGGCCTTTGCCACCGTGCTGGAGCGCGGCGGCGAACATGGGCTCGACGCGTTGCTGGCCGAAATCGTGCGCAAGCGTGACGGCTTGCGCGCCTTCATCGCCGCGGCCGGCGGCCATGGTTTTCAGGCGCTGTTCGATGAGTTTCAGTTTCGCGCCGGCCAGACCGCCGAAGGCATAGCCGCCTCGGTCTGGCCGCTGCCCGGCTTCCTGCCGGATTATCTCGTCACTTTTTCACGGGCGGCTGAGGCCGCTGATGCGCGCATCGTGCTGAACAATCTGCTACCATACGCCCGTCTTGCCTTCGCCGAGGAGGATCCGGTCCGTCGCCTGAATTTGCTCTCCAAGGCTTTCCTGAGGGCCGACGGCGAGCCGTACGATCCGGCAAAGACGTTTAAAAGGGCATTGCTTGACCGGCTGCCCGATCTTGCCGAACGTTATCTGGCGGCGGTCGCCGCCATTCTCGAAATCTCCGATCGCCTGGCCTTGTTCAGGATGCTGGAAGGCACGCGTGCTGCGCTGACCATCGCCGACTGGCTGATCGCCCGCTACGAGCAATTGAAGCGCGCCCGCGGCTTCCTCGACTTCAACGACCTGATCACCCGTACGGTCAACCTTTTGGCACGGCCCGATGCCGGCCCTTGGGTGCAGTTTAAGCTCGACCAAGGCATCGACCACATCCTGCTCGACGAGGCGCAGGACACCAGTCCCGACCAGTGGGAGGTGGTCAAGCGGCTGGCAGAGGAGTTCTTTGCCGGGCTCGGCGCACGCGACGCCGTCCACCGCACCATCTTTGCGGTCGGCGACGAAAAGCAGTCGATCTATTCCTTCCAGGGAGCCGCCCCGGATTCCTTTGCCGACAGCCGGCTTTTGTTTGCCGGCAAAGTTAGATCGGCCGACGCCGCCTTCGCCGATCTCAAGCTGACCTGGTCGTTTCGCTCGACCGACGACGTGCTTGCGGCGGTGGATCGTGTCTTTGCCGACCCGAACGTGCGGCGCGGCATCAGCCACGATCCCGATCCACTCGACCACAAGGCGATCCGTACCGATGCGCCGGGTTATGTCGAGGTCTGGCCGTCGATCGGCGCCGACGTCGTCGACGAACCAGACGATTGGACCCAAGCGGTCGACCATGCCCACGCGCCGGCAGTCCGCGTCGCTGAAAACGTCGCCGCAACCATTGCCGGCTGGATTGGCAGCGGCGAGGTCATCGAAGGCCGCGGCAAGAAACTCCGCCCCGGCGACGTGCTGGTGCTGGTGCGCAAACGCGATCGCTTCGTCCATGCGCTGACGCGGGCGCTGAAGCGCCGCGACATTCCGGTGGCCGGCGCCGACCGGCTCAGCCTGCCCGGCCACATCGGGGTGAAAGACCTGATCGCACTCGGCCATTTTCTCATCCAGCCCGAGGACGATCTGTCGCTCGCCGCCGTGCTGCGCAGCCCGATCTTCGA
>NZ_SUEG01000267.1 GCF_005063415.1 Mesorhizobium sp. | reverse complement strand
TACGAATGAGCCGCAGGAGGCATTTGACGAACGGGGAAGCAAGGGCCTCGTCGTCATTGTTGACAGCAGGGCCAACCGGAGGAATTTCGTTGTTCGTCATTTCAGTCTTTGTCTTCGAGGTACGATTTCCTTTTCCTGCGATGCCCACTCCGGGTCCGCTTGCGTGGCCGACGAATGGCTTGGGCGGGCCAACCCCAAGAGTGCCCCGTGGCCGACCTCGACATGTCCACGAGTGCGAGACCTGCGGCGCGAATTCGCGGCGCACATCGTCTGCGCCGCGATCCGACCGGTGGTCAACGCAATTGAAATCCAACCTGCCGCAAGCCGCCGCCCTGCTACATCGACATACTTGCTGCGAAGAGAGCCTCGATGGGCGGATTGGCCAGTGTTCAATTCCAATTGTCAGTCCCTTCGCGATTCTTGCTCAGGAAGTGACTGCGTTTTGAGTTTCGGGTGCCTTCTTTTGCGGAGCCACACAAAGATCCGCGTGACAGGCAGGCTCACCCGTGTAGTTGGCCAGTGCTTCGAGCAATGGGGTAAGATAGTACTGTTTGGTGTGGTCCGGAATTGGCCCCAGCCGGTCCACCGATTTCAGTGCCACCTCGATCAACTCGATTGCGCGATCTTTGTTGCCGCTCTCGTAATAATACTGAGCTACCGGGAGGTACCGGAGGTATTTAAACGGGCCATCGCCGTTCGGGGGATTGAGTGCCAGTATCTGTTCCGAGAGCTCGTTGCCCATCGCAAAGCGCTCCGCGCGCGGGAGATGGGAATTGTCCATCGTGGGATCGAAGAGTTGGTTGAGGGCCAAGGCCATCCACGACACCGCGTCGGACGTTTTGTCGATCGCGTCCTCGACCAATTCTCGCATGACCGGCATGCCGGTCTTGATGTCGCGCAGCTTGTGAAGCAGAAGATCCGCATGAATCTGCCGGAACTCACAAGAGTCTGGCATCAAGGCGAGGCCTTCTTCGATGGCCAAGAGCGCCGCCGTCCAATCCTCGGCCTGCATCGCCGGCTCAAGTTTGGCGTATATCGGCCCGGTAAGCGACATTTCGCGCGCTGCAAGTTGGTTATGCGCGATGCGCTTTGCATCGGCGGCTTTCGCTTCATAGCTGCTGCGCCAGCTGCCGTTAAGGACTTTCGGCAAAACGTCATCGAGTTCCGCCGGGTGGCCGATAAAAGCGATGTGGCCGTCGCGGTCGACCACGAACGAGGTGGGAATCCCAATCGAAGAGCTGGGATCCATCCAGAGCTTGTTCATTTCGCCAATGTAATCGAACCCGATACGATAATTCAGATTCGGGAACTTCTCGGTCAGCCAGGCATCCACGTTGGTCCGCGCCTCGTCTGCGGTAGGACCCTGTTCGCAGGCGGCAACTCCGACCGCCTCAAATCCGCTGCCTTCATATTTCTCCTGCAGTTCGATCAAATGGGGCATGGCGTCGACACATGGTCCGCACCAAGTCGCCCAAAACTCAACGAGGTAGACCTTGCCGGGCCGAAAGTTCGTGAGGGGCTCGCCACGCAGCCAGTTCTCCACTTTGATCGCAGGAGCCGGGGACCCCATACGCAGTTCCATCTTGGTGTCCAAAGTCATTCCACACCTTTCGTCTCTTTTGTCGCGGAATATTTTCCAGTCAAAATCGGACACGGTCTCGAGGGCATCGCTCCCTCTGGCTTGCTTCAGCGAAGCTCTCACCGTGTTGCCGCACATCAAGCTGCAACGGAGGTGCCAATTCCCTCAGCTCCGGTAAGCGGCGGGAAATGCTTTGAAATTCTCCACGAGGCCAAATGCGGCCGATTGTCGTGAACCCGACATGTCTTCTGCCGCTGTCGGGTTTCGCCCTATCACTCTTGAGAGCTTGGACGGCTCGCCTGTGATTAGACTGGCCTCGGTCCTCGAGCAGTGGCAGTTTGGCGCCAGTTCGAAAGCGCGAACTCGCCGGCTTGGTCCTCGTGCCGCCACCGCCGCGTGTGGATTCTTGCCCCGGAGTCAAAATTCGCCTCGCGGTTGCCAACGGCGGCATGCGCTCAATGCGCGTGGCGTTGAGCCCCGACAGCACGTAATGGTACCAATTAGTGGATGCCCGTCGCTGCCTCCACTTCTCCAGCCAAGCGCTCGAACGACGCTACCTACCCACGTTCGAGCGCGACCGCGGAATCGCAGACTGCCGAACGTCAGCCGTTGCGAAAGGTGTAGCCGTACCCGTTGATCGCCGGCGCGCCGCCTAGATGTGCGTAGAGGACCCTCGATCCCTGTGGAAAGAAGCCCCTCTGGACGAGGTCGATCATCCCTTGCATCGATTTGCCCTCGTAAACGGGGTCCGTAATCATGCCCTCGAGCCGCGCGCACAAACGGATTGCCTCTTTGGTTTCCTCCGATGGAACGCCATAACCCGGGTACGCGTAGTCCATGAACAACACCACGTCTGCCTCGACAATTTCCGCTCCGAGGTGGACGAGCTTCGCTGTATTTTGGGCGATGCCGAGCACCTGCGCCTTGGTCTTGGCGGGCATGGCGGAGGCATCGATACCGATCACGTTGCGCTGTCGACCATCCTTGGCGAACCCGACGAGCATGCCGCCGTGGGTTGAACCAGTCACCGTACAGACGACGATATAGTCGAAGGCAAACCCAAGCTGCTCTTCCTGGGCACGCACCTCCTCAGCGAACCCCACATAGCCCAGGCCGCCGTATTTGTGGACAGAGGCGCCGGCAGGTATCGCATATGGCCTGCCGCCCCTTGCCTTGACTTCATAAAGTGCCTTTTCCCAGCTGCGGCGGATGCCGATGTCAAAGCCCTCGTCAACCAGGCGCACCTCTGCCCCCATGATGCGGCTCAAGAGGATATTGCCGACCCGGTCGTAGACAGCATCATCATGTGGGACCCAGCTCTCCTGGACCAGGAGGCATTTCATGCCGATCTTGGCGGCGACCGCAGCGACCATGCGCGTATGGTTGGACTGCACGCCACCGATTGTGACGAGCGTATCGGCATCTGACGCGATCGCGTCGGGCACAATGTATTCGAGCTTGCGCAGCTTGTTTCCGCCGAACGCGAGACCGGAGTTGCAGTCCTCGCGTTTGACGTAGATTTCCACCTTGTCGCCCAGATGCTTGCCGAGGCGGTCGAGCCTCTCGATCGGCGTGGGTCCAAAGGTGAGCGGATAACGTTCGAATTTTTCCAGCATGCTATCTCCAGCAAAAAAGTACCTGAACCGGCTACGCACCGGTCAGCCCAGGGGTATGGTCGCGTGTTAGCCGAACACAGATTCCCTATACGATCAGCTCAGTCATCAGAGGGTGACCAAAATTGGTGTGGGTCTGAGCACTGATCCTGTCATCCGCGCATCAAAGCAGCAGCACATGCTGGGCATTCGACCAAGCCGGGACACAGCTGAAAATTGCATTCCGCAGTTGATCAGAGTCAGACGACTGGTACCCGAGCTTTCCTGTAACCATCGGCATGCTGGCCCCTGTGGCGAGTTCCACGAGCGCGGCTAGAGGACTGCCAGATCAGAAAGAGCACGCAGCCGAAGTAGCCGGCCTGAAGCAGCAGCGAACAGGCCAGCGTC
>NZ_SUEG01000266.1 GCF_005063415.1 Mesorhizobium sp. | reverse complement strand
GCGCCACAACCGGTCATTCCCGACAATCCTCCAAAACTTCCGTTCGCTGTACGGCGTGAGTCGACCCGTTCCAGCCATTGCCACCCGCTGCTCAATTCGCGATGCTTTCGGCAAATCCCGCGTCAATACCGTTGCTGCTGCCTGGATCGCACGCTTCACGCCCGACTCGGTAGTACGAGCGTTGACCACGCTGATGCGCATGGCGCGACGGTTGCGCCACGTTGTGCCGGAGAAGAAAACTTCGCCGGTCTCGTTGATTTTTTGAATTATCTCGTTTGTGAAAGAGTCGTTTTCCTCGGGCGAAGCTCCTGGCCGGCCGAATCGGACCAAGCCCTGATTGAGCGTGGGCCTTGCAAGTATCTCCGCACCCGGCAGTCCGCCAATCCCTTCAACCAAGTCGGCGCAATGCACGCAACAACGGTCGACCAGAGCCTCTACCCCGCTGTGACCGAGTTCTCTTAGCGCAGCGTAAACAGGAATCCCGCGCGCTCGGCGGGAATATTCCGGGTTCCAGTCCGTCTGGTCGCGCGCGACGGACGTTGGCGCTACGTAGGACGCGCTCGAAGTCATTGCTGTGCGATGCGCCGTGCGATCGCGGACTATGGCGATGCCACAATCGAAAGGAACGTTCAGCCATTTGTGAGCATCGGTCGCCCAGCTGTCCGCCAATTCTACGCCGTCGAGCCGATCGCGGTATGTCCGGCTTGCGCGTGCGAACAAGCCGAACGCGCCGTCGATGTGAACCCAGGCGCCGGCTGAATGTGCCAGTGGGATTAACTCCTTGGACGGATCGCATGCGCCGATGTTCAGGTCGGCTGCGTTAAGCACGAGCATGGTGGGCCTGGAATCGCCCGAAAGCGCTCTGTCGAGCACGGCAGCAGGAACGCGCCCCTCATTGTCAGTTTGCAACATTTGCAAGGCGTTACGGCCGATGCCAAGCAAGCGCACCGCCCGGTCTATGGTGACGTGCCGTTGGTCGCTGGCCAGCACCCGCATCTCGGGTGCTCCAAACAATCCGTCATCCTCGACGTCCCATTGGAACCGCTTAAGCAACCCGACCCTTGCTGCGGCAAGGCCCGTCACATGCGCCATCTGGCAACCGCTGGTGAACGCTCCGTGATGCATCTCGTGGGAGGTCGAGCAATTCCTTGATCCATTCTCCGGCAACTTCCTCGATTACTGCGGCAGCAGGACTAGCTGAATAGAGCGCGGCGTTCTGGTCCCATGTGGCAACGAGCCAGCCTGCCGCCAGCGCTGATTCCAGGCCGCCGCCAAACACCCAGGCAAAAAAACGTCCGCCGGCATTGCCATGCATACCGCCAGCGGCATCCCTGGCTAGTGTCCGAATGACTTCCTCCGCGCTCCGGCCATCCCGCGGTAGAGGTCCGCCAAAAGATCGTCTGAGATCCGGCAAGGTCGCTGTCGCCCCAACCGGCCGGGTATCCAACCCCCTGATCCATTCACCTGCCGCCTGGCAAGCAAATTCTAGCGCGGCGCTCATCACCCAAGCCCTTTCGACAAGATGGAGACCCCAAATGAAGGTTTCGCCCTCACTGATTACTTTCATCGATCCCGATTGCCTCGACAAACGAAAAGGATTTAGCTGGGGCATCAACAGGTTTGGCGAATGAGGTCTGTTGTCCATCCTCAAACGCACACACTCATTGCCGAGTTCGACTATTCTCCTGGGCCTGGAGAACTCCCTCCTGCGAAGCGTGCAGGCGGTTGCCGATACCGGGAGCTTCGTTGGTGCCGCGCGAGTAATCCACCGGACGCCGTCAGCGATCAGCATGCAAAGTGGCATTCAGTGTCGGATTGCCGTCGTCCTCGAATGCCGACGCTAAATCGGCTGCATATGAAGGCGGGTACATAATGCAGGCCGAGCCCTGCCAGACGGGATCGACTCCGGCTGCAGCCGACCGGTTCAGATCAGAGCCGTGCCCGCGTCATGAACAGCCAAAGTGGTGCACCCCTTTGAGGTACGAAACGCCGTTGACTCATAACGACCCACCACGTGTCGGGTCTTGATACCTGCGTGAGCTGTGCAAAGACCGGCTCTCGGGGCGCGTCAAGCTATGTCCTTCAACGTGTCCAGCGGCCCTTTCAGAGCCGACCTCGGTTGGATCAACTCCGGCGCAATCAGGAAAATCTGCGGGGCCATCGGCGGTTCATTGATCAGTTCGAACGCCTTCGCAATCATCGCCTCAAAATTCTGCCGCACCATGATTACGGGGAAGGGCAGAAAAGAGGCGAATGGGTCATAGTCGTAGCAACCGACGACAAGCTCGTTGAACATCTCGGCCGGCCGGCCCGCCATGAAACGCAGCAGACCCTCCATATTGATTGACGAATTGATGAACAACGCGCGCGGCAGCTTGCCATGGCGTTGGCAAAACGCCTCGAAGGCACGCAATGTTATGTCGGGCGAATAGCCGGAGGACTGTACTCCGTCATCAGGGTCGGCGCCCAACAGCGCCTTTTTGGTCGCATGGAAAGCGGCGATGCGTTCGCGGCTTGCGTGGTCGTTGCGGCCGCCAAACAGAAACAGCTCGTCCGGCCGCAGAGAGTCATTATTGCCGAACTGGCGGATGATTGCCTCCGTCAGCATCCGCGCGCCCTCATAGTTGTCGCTGATCACCGAATGCGCCTTTGCTCCCGGTAGGTCGATGTTGATATGCCTCAGTCCCGCCGCCTCGCAGACCTCGTGCACGCCGTCCGGATCGGTAGCGCCGACGATGAACAGCTGGTCGATTGAGTAGGAGATCAGCGTCTCAGCGGTCCGGCGTTCCTCTTCCGGATCGCGGCTGGCACTGACCACGACCGGGCATTGACCGCGGCTGCGCACATGTCCCTCAAATGTCTGCGCCATGGCGGAGAAGTAACGATTGTCGTGGATGGGCAGCATCAAGCCGACCAGGCCCGATCGCGAGCGTCGCAAGCCTCGCGCCTGCAGATTGGTGGTGTACTGGTGGCGTTCGGCGAGGCTGAGAATTGTTTCGGCCGTACTTTCCTTGATGCGGCGCTTGCGCCAAGTGCCATTCAGCACCGCGCTCACGGTCGACGGCGAACTGCCCGATAGTACGGACAGGTCATAGATCGTCGCCTTCTTCTTGACCTGCTGATCCATCTGGCCCTCCGGAGCGTCTCTTTAGAGCAATATCTCGCTAGAGCAATATCTCGCTTGACGAGCGCATCATGATGCACAATAGTTAATGCACCATCGATTGTGCAAGCACAAAACGGTGGCGGAGGTGTGTTCCCGTTCGGAACGTTATGGGAGGAATACAGATGAAAAAGTTCATGATCGCGGCACTCGCCGCGACCCTTATGCTTGGCGCATCAGTGGCTGCCATGGCACAGCAGGCCGGCAAAGTCGGCGTCGTCGTCAAGATCGGCGGCATTCCCTGGTTCAACGCCATGGAGGCGGGCATCAAGGAGCGCGGTCAGAAGCTCGGCGTCGACGCATTCATGGTTGGCCCGACCAGTGCCGATCCGGCACTGCAGGTTCGCGCCATCGAGGATCTGATCGCGCAGGGCGTGAAGGTGATAGGTGTCGTGCCAAACGATGCGAAAGTGCTTGAACCTGTCCTGAAG
>NZ_SUEG01000265.1:2285-3603 GCF_005063415.1 Mesorhizobium sp. | reverse complement strand
TCAGAGTCCCTGCCGCGGCGTCGATCAACTTTTCGCGGCCATCCGGATGAATGACGATCATCAGCGGCTTGTTGCCGTCCTTGAGCGTCATGTCGCCCGAAGCCGGCAGGAACCACAGCGCCGGCGTGTCGGTGGCATCTTCTGCGGCGCCGGCAATGGCGTTCTCGCGCAGCACGGCGAGCCGCAGATCAGCGCTCTTGCCCGGCTCGACCAGCGCGATGTCGAACCCCGGGCTTTCCCTGGCCGCCAGTTCGTCGAGAACCGAGTTCGCCAGCGCGGCCTCTTTCTCGAGGCCTTTGGCCGCTGCCGGCCGCGCGACTACGAGCTTGTAGTCGACGGCGAGCTCGGCCAGCCGCGCATAGGCATTGGCGGGGATGTCGGCCAGCTTGAGCGCCGGCTTGCCGCCGAACTCGACCGGCTTGACCCGGCTTTCCAGGTTCTTCGCCGACTGCACCTGGAGATAGCCAAGCGCCTCGGACAGCGGCGACAGCGCCGAGGGCAATATTGCGAGCCTGCTGCCTGGGCTGAGGCGATGCAGCAACCCGGCGCCGATCGTGGCTTTGTCGTTCTCGATGACGATCGGCCATTGCATGACCGCGTCTATCTTGTCGGTGCCGAAGACGCGTGCGTCGAGTTCCCCTTCGAACAGCGGCGTCGGCCGGGTGCGGCCGTCCGCCGAATATTGCTGCAGCACGGCCTGGCCGAGCTGGCGATAGGTGATGTTGGGGTTCTCGGCCAGTTTCGACAGGATGGTGAAGGTGAACAGCCCGAAACGCGGCGCATCGGCCGTGCCCTTGGGCAGCGGCATCTCAGGTGTCGTCTCCACCGTCTGCGCCGCGTAGAAAGCGACCAATTTACCCTTGGTGGTCGGCTCGGCGCCGGTCGGCGTCAGCTTGAAGGCCGGCTTGCGCTGCCCGTCCTCGTCAAAGCCGCGCGACGCGGCCGACGCAATCCCGTCATAGGCTTTCACCGCAGCCGCCCTGGCAGCGTCGTCGCCGCCGACCAGATCGGCGAACTCGACCTTGCGTTCCAGCTCATCGTCGACCGCGGCGGCGCGCGTCGCGGTGCCGGAATGGCAGCAGTCGAACACGGCCCAGATAAAAACACCCTTGTCGCGGATGGCGTCGAGCGCGGTGCCGATCTCGTTGTCGACCAGCGCATTGGGCACGCCCTGTTCACGGTTCACCCATTTGTCGATGTCGGACGGCAAGAAAATCTCGTCGAGGCCGTCGGTCTCGTGGCCCTTGTTCGCCGCCGGCTGTTGCGCGCCATGACCGGACAAATGCAGGTAGACGAAATCGTCGCGCTGGACCTTGGC
>NZ_SUEG01000265.1:0-2275 GCF_005063415.1 Mesorhizobium sp. | reverse complement strand
ACGCCGCCTTGATCGCCGCATGTGTCGGCGGTCCGTTGGCGCCTTCGACATCCTTGGCGAGCAGCGTGACGTTTTCGGCTGAAAACTTCACCGGCGCGGGCGTGTTCCTCAGGAGGTAATCGCGCACCAGGCCGGCATCGTTCTTCGGTCCGATCAGCCAGTTCTTCCGCGGCAGGTTCGGATAATCGGTGCAAGCAACGAGCAGTGCATGATAGGTGCGCGCCGCTGCGAATGCCCGAAACGGCACCAGGCCGGCAGCGGCCAGCGCGGACATGCCGGCAAGCAGCGTCCGCCGCGTCACTTTGATCATGATTGCTTCCCCAAGCCCGATCGAATTTCCAAGCACGGCCAACCTGGCCGAGGATTTTGTCAGTATTTTGAATGTGACGCCGCCGGCCAGCCGACCACCGGCTGCGAATAGAAACAGTAGCAAAAATGGCAGTTCGTCGCTATCTCAATGGAGAGGTCCGATTGCATGCGAACTGGCAGTGATCGGCACGAGCGGCTTGGAACAGGATCATGGCAGCAAGGGATGTACTGACGAAGAACCAGCTTTGCGTTCTCGAGAAACTCGAGGCCGCTAGCGGCCCGCTCAGCGCCTATACGTTGCTCGACCAACTGCGCGAGCGCGGTTTTCGCGCGCCGCTGCAGGTCTACCGGGCGCTCGACACGCTGGTGAAGTCCGGCTTCGTGCACAGGCTCGAAAGCCTCAATTCCTTCGTCGCCTGCGCCGAGCCGCACGACCACAGCCATTCGATGACGGCGTTTGCCATCTGCGATACCTGCGGCCAGGTGACCGAGTTCTCCGACCACGATGTCGGCCACCGGCTCGACGAATGGGTGCGCTCGACCGGCTTCGCCGCCAAGAAGGCGGTGATCGAATTCCGCGGGACTTGTGCGAAGTGTTTGGCCGAGGCGGCTTAGCAAACCCGAAGGCAACACTTCGAAGGCGGCGGAGCAGAATTCACGCCTCGCCGGTGGGCTCACGATGGTTCCCTGGACGTAGACTCATTACCGCGTAGCCGGATACGGCCTCGGGTTTCGGCGCAATTTGAACGCCGCCGGTCGACCGACCCGTTGCAGACATTCGGCTATGAAAGTGCAGTCCAAACTACCCTCTCAAGATCGGGAGAGTAGCGTGCGATGATAGCCTCTTGATCATTTTCCTGCGTGAGAATTATCGGCTTCCCAGTAGCGTCACCGAGCAATCGCATAAAGCGGTCAAGGTGCTCAACCTCGGTTTTTCCAGTGACTTGCCTTGGATCGAAGTCGAACTCAATTTCGTCAGCGCTGAAGAAGTGACATGCAAGCTGAATTGGCCCGACGTAAAAGGACAGTAAGCTGCCTGTTTCGCTTTCCAGGACCGCTTCGACGCCCAATGGCATCGACTCGATCTTGCCGGAGACACTGAAACTAGCAGGCGGGGTCCATTCGAGGAGGATGTTCCAGACGCCCTGCCAATCTGCCTCAGACGTGTTCAGAACGTAGATGTCTCGCCATGAGCCGTCCCAAGCGAAATCCGATGCTATCTGTTCCCAATTCATGCATGAACCATTCTCGATGACTGCGGTTCTAGCATGACATACGCCATGAGTGCTTTCCACAAATCCCAAGTCCGCTTCCACCTAGTTTACGGCCTAGCCAACCGGCTTCTTTGAGGTATGCCGGATGTGCAGGATTTCGATTGTATCTGTACCGGCCCCATAGAAAACCTTGTGGGGACAGCGACCTATGAAGAGAACGCGAACGCCAGGGATGTCGGTCGCGTGACCACTTTCAGGAAACTCGGCAAGTCGCGAAATTCCAGCGTGGATCCGAGAAATGACCGAAAGGGCGCCCTGAGGCGCCCGCTCTTCGAGGTAGTTGAAAATCGCCTCGCGTTCGGCAAAGGCTGCCGCGTAAATCGGACCTTCATAGCCTGCGGCGGGTGTCGGCCGCGCGAACGGTATCCTCATCTACGAAAGTCCCGTGATCGGCCTCTGCTAGCCCCGCTGTGACCGCGCTGCGCTCTGGTTCCGACGTCGCATACACACCAGTTCGCCGCGCCTCGATGACGCGGGCGTAATCAGCAAGCTCCTTTTGGTCTTCGCGAGGCCAAGCCTCCGCACGCTTTACGAGGCTCTCGAGTGTCTTGGTGATCATGAGGGCTTTGTATCATACTGGGGACGGGTTTGGATTTTTCACTTTGCACCGATTCCAGGCGTTTGCGCTGCCCCTCACCCCTTACCCTCTCCCCGTGAAGGACGGGGAGAGGGGGGCGCCAGCGTCGCGGCCA
>NZ_SUEG01000264.1 GCF_005063415.1 Mesorhizobium sp. | reverse complement strand
CGCAACGGCACTCCTGGACAGGACGCCTTACCCGAGCGAGGCCGAAACGCAGGATGCGCTGGGCGGCGTGCTCTGCCGCTGTACCGGCTATCGCAAGATCGTTGCCGCGGTAATGGATGCTTGGCGCTATACCGATGGTCTCGATCCGCGCATGCCATTGTCCGGCCATGGCGTCGGCTCCTCCCCGATCCGCCTCGATGGCGTGCCGAAAGTCACCGGCGGCGAAAAATTCGGCGGCGATTCCTTCCCCATGGATGCATTGTCGGTGCTGGTGGTCCGCTCGCCGCATTATCATGCGGCCTTCAGCTTCGGCGATCTCGATGCCTGGGTGAAATCCCGTCCCGGCATTGCCGGCGTCTTCACCGCCGCCGACATTCCGGGAAGGAATTGTTTCGGCGTCATCGCACCCTTCGCCGACCAGCCGGCGCTCGCCGAAGGGTTTTCGCGCTTTCGCGGCGAGGCGGTGGCGCTGGTTGCCGGCGAACGCGAGACTATCCTCGATCTCGACCTTGCCGATTTCCCTGTCAGTTGGACCGAATTGCCGCATTTTCTGGAAACTGGCGAAGCACAGGCCGGCGGCGCGCCACTGGTCCATGAAAACCGGCCCTCGAACCTGCTCACCTCCGGCTTCGTCGAGCGTGGCGACCCCGAAGCCGCGCTCGCGGACGCGGCTTTCGTCGTTTCCGGCGCCATCGACACCTCATATGTCGAGCACGCCTATATCGAACCGGAGGCCGGCTATGCCTTCATGGACGGCGACACGCTGGTCGTCGTCGCTTGCACGCAGGCGCCTTATATGGACCGTGACGACACGGCAAAGGTGCTCGGCCTTGCCCCGGAAAAGGTGCGCATCGTGCCGACCGCCACCGGCGGCGGCTTCGGCTCCAAGCTCGACGTCTCGCTGCAACCGCTCATCGGCCTCGTCGCCATGAAAACCGGCCGGCCGGCGGCGCTCGCCTATACCCGCAACGAATCGATGATCTCGACCACCAAGCGCCATCCCGCTCGGATGAGAGCGAGCATCGGCGCCGATGCCGACGGCCGCATCACCGGCATGGTCTTCGCCGGCGATTTCAACACCGGCGCCTATGCCAGTTGGGGGCCGACGGTCGCCAACCGCGTGCCGGTGCACGCCTCCGGCCCCTATGCGACGCCGAACTATCGCGCCGAAGGCCGCGCCATCCACACCAATGGCCCGATTGCCGGCGCCTTTCGCGGCTTCGGCGTGCCGCAGGCGACGATCATGCAGGAGACCCTCTATGACGAGCTAGCCGACAAGCTGGGCATGGATCGGCTCGACTTTCGCCTGAAGAACTGCCTTCGGAACGGATCCGAAACAGTTACCGGGCAGCGGCTCGAGTCGGGCGTCGGCATCGCCGACTGCCTAGAGGCCCTCCGCTCACATTGGCAGCATGCCCTTCGTGATGCCGAAGCGTTCAACGCCCGCAGCAGCGAAAAAAGACGCGGCGTCGGCGTCGCCTCTTGCTGGTACGGCTGCGGCAACACCTCGCTGCCCAATCCGTCGACCATCAAGGTCGGCATCTCGGTATCGGGCGAAGTCGTCCTGCATCAGGGCGCCGTCGATATCGGGCAAGGTTCGAACACTGTCATCGCGCAGATCTGCGCCGACGCGTTGGGTCTTCCGCTTGAAAAGCTCCGGCTGAAAGGCGCCGACACGGCGATCACCCCCGACGCCGGCAAGACATCGGCCTCGCGCCAGACCTTCGTCACCGGCAAGGCCGCCGAAAAGGCCGGCCGCGCCTTGCGCGAGGAGATCTTGCGTTTCGCCAATGTCTCGGAAAAGGCGGCGATTGCGCTGGATGGTACAAGCCTGAGCATCGGGGAAGGCGAAGCGACGCGCCGCATCGATCTTTCCTCGCTGAAGGCAGACACCGAAGGCTTCATCTTCCGGGCCGAGGAAAGCTACGACCCGCCGACGCAGCCGCTCGATGCTAAGGGCCAGGGCAAGCCTTACGCCGTCTATGGTTATGGCGCGCAGATCGCCGAACTCGAGGTCGACCTCAAACTCGGCACGGTGAAATTGATAAAGATCACCGCCGCGCACGATGTCGGCAAGGCCATCAACCCCTTGCTTGCCGAAGGCCAAATCGAGGGTGGCATCGCCCAAGGCATCGGCATGGCGCTGATGGAAGAATACATCCCCGGCCGCACCGAAAACCTGCACGACTATCTGATCCCGACGATCGGCGACGTGCCGCCGATCGAGACCATCCTGATAGAGGTTCCGGATCCGGAAGGACCCTTCGGGGCCAAGGGTTTGGGCGAGCATGTGCTGATCCCGACGGCGCCGGCGATCCTCAACGCCATCCGCCACGCAACCGGCGTCTTGGTCACCAAAATTCCGGCGACGCCGACGCGCATTCGCGCCGCCATCCTCGACAAGGAGGCGCGCCGATGAGCGAGCTTGCCGAACGCTTCGAGACGCATGATCCCGGCGAGAAGCTGGTGGCGGAGAAGATCCGCTGCGATGCCTGCCCGGTCATGTGCTACATCGCCGATGGCCGCACCGGCGCCTGCGACCGCTACGGCAATGTCGGCGGCAGGATCGTGCGGATGGATCCGCTGACCATCCTCGACCACGCGGCCGAGACAGGCGGCGCGGTCGTGCCCTTTGCCGAGGAAGGCAAGGGCTGGGACGGCGAACTGGTCAACACCGGCCGCCGCTTCGTCACCGCCATCGGCGCCGGCACCACCTATCCCGACTACAAACCGGCGCCCTTCATCGTCAGCCAGGAGGTCGAAGGCGTCGATCTGGTCACCGTCGTCACCGAGGGCATCTTCTCCTATTGCGGCGTCAAGGTGAAGATCGACACCGACCGTCATATCGGCCCCGAAACGGCGACGGTCCGTGCCCAAGGCGAGGCGATCGGCCATGTCACCACCGGCGAATACGGCTCGCAGATGCTGTCGCTGGGCGGCGTGCATCATTTGACCGGCGGCTCGAAGGCTGAAGGGCGCGCCACCTGCGACGCCATGCTCAGCCTGTGCAACCGCAAGCCGGTCGAGCTCGTCATCGACGGCGGCGCCACCGTCATCGTCGAAGCCGGCAAGCCGCCGTTCATCGACGGCAAGCTCGAGCAGCGCATGCGCGTCGGCTGCGGCTCGGCCACCATCGGCATGTTCGCCACCCAGTGGCGCGGCCTTGTCGACGAGGTGGTGGTGGTCGACGACCACATCACCGGCGTCGTCTCCGAGCATCAGGCCGGCAAGGTGCTTGGCTGGCAGGACACCGGCATCAAGATCATCGGCCGCCGTTCGACGCCGGGCCGTTATTTCAAGGTCTCGGAGCCCGGCCTCGGCTGGGGCGGCACCAGCATCTCCGACCCGCTGTCGATCCTTGGTGAATGGAACGCCAAAAAAGGTGCGCGCCCCGGCATGTCGCTGCTGATGGTCTCGACCACCGGCGAGCAATTCGCCTATTACGAGCTCGACGACGAATTGAAGCCGGTGCAGAAACCCTTCCCGGAGCGGCTGCGGAAGTCGGTTGAACTGATCGAGGACAATTGCGAGCCGGCGCTCTGCACCGTGCTTTTCGTCGGCGGGGCCGGCGGCTCGCTGCGCGCCGCCGACCGTCACATAGGTCTTGAGGCCCTGCAC
>NZ_SUEG01000263.1 GCF_005063415.1 Mesorhizobium sp. | reverse complement strand
TCTGCTGGCCGAGGCTGGCGAGATCGCGAAGGATTTTCCCGTCGAATGCAAGGAGCGCTCCGGCGAGGAGGCTACGGGAATCAGCCTTTCCGAAAATGTCATGCGGGAGGACATGCACCCGGTCGATCAATACGAGGCTTTCAACGTCTTGGCCAAAGAGGGCAAGGCGATCGCTGACATTGCCGCTCGTTTCGGAACAACCGAAACCATCGTGCGCAAACGGCTGGCCTTGGCGCGCGTGTCGCCGGTGCTGTTGCAGATGTTCCGCGACGAGGACATGAGTTTTGCGCACTTGTCAGCCTTCACCGTTAACGACGATCACCAGCGGCAGGTTGAGGTATGGAGTGCTCTGCCCTCTTGGAACCGTGATGCTTTTTCCGTCCGGCGCGCGCTCACCGAGGAATTGGTTGCTGCGACGGACAAGCGTGTCCAGTTCATCGGCGGGCTGGCCGCCTATGAAGCGGCGGGCGGCGCCGTAAAGCGCGACCTGTTCGATGAACGCAACGCCGGTTATGTCACTGATACGGTGCTGCTGGAAAAGCTGGTTGCCGAAAGGCTTGAGGCGGGGGCCGAGGCGGTACGCGCCGAAGGCTGGAAATGGGTGGAGTGCCGCACTTCCATATCGCAACGCCACGGTAGTCAAGACGATAGCTGACGCCGCAAAAGCGCTTGAACCACCGTGGCCGTATATGGGCAGGCAAGGACGGCTCAAAGCGATCCGATTGATCCAGGAATGCATGGCAGGCCACTGCAGCCAACAGGCTGCGTTCGACGCGTTCAAGGCGGCTGCAATGGGACAAGGGCTGCTTAGATAAAAGCCCGCGGCATCATCCCATACACATGGACCGCGATTACGTGACGTGAAATTCGTTCGCGGCGCGTTCCGAGGCGGGGCCATAGGAGCGGACATCGACCATGGCGGGACCGATAGCACTTCGCGGCGCAAGCAACATCCATGCACATCCAGCCGGTCCGGCAGTCGACGTTGAAGCCTGTTACCCTGCAAGTTCCCGGTCGACTAAATGGGTTGAGATATTAGAAAAGTAGCCGGTACAGCCCTCGTGCTGGCATCCATAGCATTGTTGTCGTGCTGCTCTTCATGATCCCGAAGGGGTCGAGCTTCGCCCCCGAGTCCGGTCGTCACATGACGGCTAGGCGCCTAGCTGGCGGAAAGGGGGGCCTATCCCAACCGGCGGTGGTACCGGCCATCCATCGGGACAGCACTCCCGCAAGGTCATTGATGGTGTCTCCATCGCTGCACTGCTATTCACTGGTAGTCGGGCAGCGAAATTGGAAAGAGTTGCTGATCGCCGTGAGCTGATGTGCATCGTGTGACGGACTTCGAGCTCCGCACCTTTGCCGTTCTGGTCAACCTGCGTCGAACCTGCCCGCCGCTGGAACCGAAGCTCTACGCATCCTACACGACGCCGATCGATGAGTAACGGATGATCACCTCGTCCTGACGAAAGCGTCGCTCAAGGTCCGCACGGCGTGTTCGCCAGGCTCGCAGATCAATCTCCTCCGTCATCACCTCGAAGATGACGATTTCATCATTGCTGCACTCGCCGCCTTGCCGCCACAGTCCTTCGGCAGGTGCCTGCAAAAAAGCCGTGACGCCGGCGAACTGCTGGGCCAGTTCCTCTTTGATCCGGTCGAATTCCTGTTTGGGAAACGGTCTGCCGGAATTATCCGCGCGAGGTAGCAGGATTTGAAAAAGAAACATGATGAACCCCATGACCACGAACGGTCGCCGTGCCTCTTCGTTCCTCACCCCTAGTTCTCAGCGGCAGAGCCGGGCGCCATGCGCATATGATATCACCGTGGGCCGTGTTCGGCCTGGGACCAATGCTCGCCGTCACCATTTGCAAGATAGTTGTGCATGTCGGTTGCAGCGACCGCTGCGTGGCCGAATGCTACGGCAAGCTGATTGATCTCGTTGACCACATCTCCGGCTGCATAAAGTCCGCGGATTGCGGTGCGCTGGCGCGAATCCACGACGAGATTGCCCGCTTTGTCACAGCATGCACCAAGGTCGACCGCAAGCCTCGAGCGGATGGTCGAGCCCATCGCAGGATAAATGGCGTCAAACGAGAGCGTTGCGCCGTCGATGAGTTCCACTACCGCCTCCCGGCCCGTGGCGCAAACGGCATTGGGTCTGCATACACCGATCTTAATTCCGGCCCTCTTGAGTTTGGTACGCTCTTGCGGGGAGCGCTCGGATGGATCGGTAATCAGCACGGTCAGATCCTGAGTGAAGGTGCGCATGAACAGCGCCTTTTTTATCGCGTGTTCGGCTGGTCCGATGACGGCCACCCGTTTGTCGATTGCTTCATAGCCGTCGCAGATAGGGCACAATCGCAAGACGCCAGCTTGGATCATGTCGGTAGCGCTAGGAAGATCCGGGAGGATGTCAACAACGCCGGTTGCGATGAGCACCGAGCGGGCACGAATGGGAGATGAAGCGGCCGCCAAAAACCCAGCCTTCGTTTTGCGAATGGATACGATCCTGTCGCGGACCAAGCTTGCGCCGTATCGAGGAGCCTGCAGTTCGAGGCGGTCAAGCAGGTCAGGGCCGGTGATGCCGTCTGGGAAGCCTGGGCAGTTGCGCGTCAAGGGAATCCACTTTGCACGGCTTTCATCTGCGTCGACAACAATTACTCGCCTTCGAAATCTTCCAAGGTAAGTCGCAGCCGTTAGGCCCGCTGGCCCGCCACCTACGATCAGGCAGTCGAAGCTTCCTTCATGCCGGCTCGTGTCCCGGTTGACCATTCAGAAATCCTGAAATCACAAGGCTGGATTGCGAGGGCACAGCCGAACGCCGTTAAAGGAACGCGGAGCAGGCCATTTGGTTACAACGTCTCGCGGGTCATATATTTGAAGGCCGATGACGCTTGGAATTGCCTTTCGTCCGCTCAGCGAGATTAGAGCAGGAAACGACAGAACATCGGCCACCGTCTTCATCCGGAACTATCGAAGATCGGCCGCGGTATCGGTTTGACTGGGCTTAGGAAAGGACCTCGCGGAGAGGCTCGTTCTCCAACGTTTTGCGCCCGAGGATGTGTTCAAGCTCGCGCTCCCGTCTTCCAGCTTCTTGGCTTCGGAGTTGCCGATTACCGACTCATCGGAATCCACCGCCGCTAGGCTCCCCTCGCTCAAGAGCCGACGCGAGCGATCGCAACCATCAGTTCGACCTGTCCTCAAGCAGGTGCAGTTCACCAGATCCTACTTGGGACCTAGATCAGTGGTAGCTCTTAGTAGAGAATCGTGACATGCTGGAGGACATAGTTTATCGGCCAAAAGGTGATGGCTGGGTTTATGGCCGACAGAACAGGCCTACAAATGGTTGGCGGACCTATCGTCTCGATTTTCTTCCCATCCTATTGAAGTATTTGTGTTTTTTCGCCCCTGTTACTCTGTTTGTTACACAGCAACACAAGCTCCGTTTACAAGTAAGCTATTCAGACTCATGCTCAAGCGTAGCCTGGTCAATGGCAGGCAGCAGCTTGAGCTGACCGAATGGATCGCGGCGCTGCTCGACTGGTACAAGGCGCAGGGCTGCTTCACGGCGAGCATCCGCTACCGAACCCGCCTGTTCCTGCAGCTCGCGGAAAGCGCTCCGACCATTCCAGCGCTCCGCTGTTCTCGCGTATTGCCAAATGGCATACAATGAGATATTAACTGCCATATGGAGATACCGCATGTTAGCACTTGAACGCGTCGATACCGCCCCTGAGGCATTCCGTGCCGATCCTGTTACCCAGGACGAGGCGGCTGCCATGTTTCGCGCCGCGCTCAATCTTTTCGGCAAATGGGAATTGACCGACGAACAGGCGGCGACCCTGCTCGACATGCCGGTCCGGTC
>NZ_SUEG01000262.1 GCF_005063415.1 Mesorhizobium sp. | reverse complement strand
TCGCCAGCCACCTGCCGCTGGACTTGGTAATCGTGATGCTCGGCACCAATGACACCAAATCCTATTTTCGCCGGACATCGTATGAGATCGCCAATGGAATGGCGAAACTCGTCGGGCAGATTCTGACCAGCGCGGGTGGGATCGGCACCCCTTATCCTGCTCCCAAGGCGCTCGTCATCGCGCCGCCGCCGCTGACGCCGATGCCCGATCCATGGTTCGAGGGCATGTTTGGCGGAGGTCACGAGAAGTCGAGGGATCTGGCCAGGCAGTACAAGGCGATGGCAGATTTCATGAAGATCGAGTTCCTGAACGCCGGTGATTTCATCACCACGGACGGTGTCGATGGCATCCATTTCACTGCCGCGAATAACGCCGATCTGGGACGGGCGGTCGCCAACAAAGTGAGGGCGATTCTCGATCCGGACAGGGTCAGCACTGCCGCCTGACACCGCCAAGCCGTCGGCCTGCGCTACGCGTTCCGGACATCTGGGTTTCCATGCCGTCGTTGGTAAAGCCCGTTCTTTTGGCCCGTGTCGAACACTACGTGGCAGCCCGGCAACATGCAGCCCAGCGCCAAGGCACTCCGCGAGCACTGGAGCACAGTTCACACCCGCAAACTGGCGGCTGTAACGGAACGTCGGGTGCAGTTCGAGCACCCGGGCGGCAGCTGCCCTCGCTTCCTCGAGCCGGCCGAGTTCCGCAGGGCAGCGGCCAATTGCACATAAGTGATGCTATGTGCGGGATTCGCCTGAACGGACCGATATTCGGCGCGGCAGGCTTCGTCGTAGCGGTCGCGGAGCAAATGACTCATCGCCTGTGCATCGAAGGCGGCGAAAGCCCATGGGTCGAATGGGCTTGGCCGTATGCCTCGTTCGCTCCACTCGACGGCCCGCTCTGGTCTTGTTCGCGGCCATGTCAAGCGCGGCCTTGGCATGCCGTGCGCCGATGCAGATCACCGGCAGCCCCTCTGCCGTCAGCACGTGTAGAACCACACCGACAGCGGCCCCGTCTCGAACACGATCCGCCGGCTACACGGCGCCGGGCATCCACTCGGGCAGCGGCGCGAGGCTCCGGTTGAACTGCTTCCACCACATGGATTCATCTACCTTGCAGCAGGCGCGAAGCATCGAGTGCGCCTTCTCGAAAGCCTGGGTAGCGAGATCGTTGAACGTCATCTGCGCATCGTACGGTAGCGACACCACAAGTTCCTGGCCGGTCTGTGTACCGCCTTCATCTACCTGAAGATAAAGCCAAACGAGGAAATTCGCACCCTGCCCGCTCGCGTCGGCATTGCCGATCTTGATGCGGTCGATACCTGCAGCGGTGACTTTCATGGGGGACCTCCTCGTTTCGAATTCACGGTGAATCCGGAAGTCCGTGGCAACCAGAAAGGTTCCTTAACCGTCATCCCTATGGTGAAGTATTGGATAAAGGTCAGAAAACTTCGACTGTCTTATTAACGTCCTGGGGATTGGTGACCCGTCCAGAAACCAGGACCAGATCGGAAGAGGTCTCCTTCATGCCACCTTCAGACTATGATCGCCGGCTCGCCCTGCCAGACGCGTATTGCTCCCTGGCCAGATTTTGCGGCCCGGACCAAGACTCGTTGAAACGGTAGGCTTTGGGGCCACGCCGCCTGCGTGACTGGTGCTAGGCCGCAGCCCCGCGCGGCCTCGCCATATCGTTCGTGCCCGCTGGATCCGGCGCTTGGCCATAGCTCATTTTACGCATTTGCTCGATCACCCGCGCCATCTCCTCGTCGGAGAGAACCGGTGGCTCCCCAAGCGCAAGTGCCTGGACATACATGCGAGACAGGGTTTCGACCTCGTTCGCCAGCCACAACGGCGCTTCCAGAGTCTTGCCGAGTGAAATTTGTCCGTGCTGGCCTAGCAGGCAGGCGAGGCGATCCTTGAGTGCAACCAAGGCATTGTCGGACAAGGCCTGCGTGCCGAAGGTCGCGTAGCCCGCGCAGCGGATGGTCGTACCGCCCGCTACTTCTGTCATATAGTGAAAGCTCGGGATCGTCTTGTGATGGCAGGCCAGCGTCGTGGCATAGAGTGAGTGACAATGCAGTACGACGTTGATCTCCTGCCGCTCCCGCAAAATGTTACGGTGGAAGCGCCACTCCGAGGAGGGCCGACGGCCGGCATAGGTACCGTCAAAATCCATGTCTACAATGTCTTCAAGCGTCATCGTTTCGTAAGGAAGCAACGAGGGCGTGATCAGGAAACCCTTGCTGGTGCGCACCGACAGGTTGCCTGCATTGCCCTGGTTGATACCGCTGGAGTTCATCCGGCGGCAAACGTCCACCATCTCGCGGCGCAGTGCGCTGTCATCAGTCATCGATCGTTCCTTTTGCTGGTCTTGCCCGGTAGAAGTTGTTCCGCTTTGCCAATTCGCGCCCCGCAGCGCATCGGCCGCGAGCGCCTCACTATCGCCGGCATAGGCGGCGGGAAGGCTGAGCTCGATCGGAGCCGGCGTGTGACGGGTTTCATGTTCGGCAAGCAACGCGGCGCCCGAAGCCGTGCCGTAGGAGACTAGATTGTAGACCGTTTGGGCTTTGGGCGCAGCGCGGCAACCAAGGTGGCGTAGAGCGGGTCCCGCAGGAAGGTACCATCCAATGCAACCAGCCCGCTTTCATTCAGCGCATCGATACATTCCACCATCAGCAGCGCCGCATAGAGCACCGCGAGCGCCTTGCGCTTGGCAGGGGTTTTTGCCGGCGGTCCTTCAAACCGGCCTCGCCCAGCGCTGCCGGGAAAGAGGCCATCATCGTCGCCGAAGGACGGCAACGCAAAGGTGCCCCGCACTATCAACAAGCTGACCAGCGCGGCGGCGGCCGCCTCTTCTTCTTGTCCCAGCCCTGCCACATGACTGAACTCTCGTCCGCCCATGGTCAAAACGCCGCCGACCGGGCGTCCTGTCACGTCGCTGTTCAGCACCATTGCGCGGTTCTCGTTGAGTGCGTCTAGAGGTGTCGCCGCGCACATTCCGACAATCCAGGTTCCGGTAGAGATCACGCAGGCATCGGGCATGCCTGCTGCCTGATAGGGGTAAAGATTGAGGCTGCTGTCGTGGCCGCCGGTCACGACAGACAGCTTTTCCGGTATGCCGTACCGGCGTGTTAGATCCGGCCGGATTGGCCCCAGCGTTTTCCAGGCCGGATGCATGGTACCATGAGGCGGCTCCAGCCCTGCCCCTCTACAATGGGCGTCCACTCCTTGCACATTGTTCCATAGATGTGACTGCGCCGAGAGGGCCGTCGTTTCGGCCGATGGCACGCCTGAGAGCCGCCAGACCCAATATTGCGGCAAGCCCAGATACCAACGGGCCTGGGCGACGCGCTCCGATTCAGCCTGCGGCATCCAGTACAGCTGGCGAGCCTGATGCGCAGCCTTCAGCATAATTGTACTGCCGCGATCAAAAAAATCGCCCGAAAGCGGGGCGTAGCCCTTGCGAATTGCAGGCGCCAGATCCTGCTCATAGTCGATCATCGGCAAGGCGGAGTGTCGTCGGGATCAGCGTTCACCAGAACCCCGGCGGAGCCATGTCCGGTGGCGACCACCTTTTCCAACGGATGGTGTCGGCACAAGCTGGCAAGCGAGCCGAAAAGCCAGTCGCTAATGCCCTTGAGGTCGTGGCGCCGCCAAGGTGGACCGGGCCGCACCTCGTTGCGGACAGAAAGACTCTCGGCGAAGACGCCGTCGAACGTCATTGCCGAGAGCTTAATGTTGGTCTTGCCAACGTCGAAGACGGCGATGCTCGCGCCGTCCGCCTTCTGCCCGTCATACATTGGGTCAGATCAGACCGTATTGGCGAGCCTTGTTGCGCAGGAATGGCAAGCCATTGCCCATCACTTCGGCCT
>NZ_SUEG01000261.1 GCF_005063415.1 Mesorhizobium sp. | reverse complement strand
GGTATGGCGCGATCGACGCTATACCGGAAGGGCGAGGAGGCCTGGAAGGCTGCCAACGCTGTTTCGGATGGCCGAGACAAAATCGACGGATCGGACGATAAGGACCAGGGTATCCAGGTGGACGGAAAAGCCAACATCGTTCCCTCGACGCCAGATGCGATCGCATTCACCAGAACGCCGCAGGAGGTGCTTAGGATCGTTTACCTCACCGACAAGGACGGAGTGAGCAAGGGCGGCTTCTATCCGGAAGGAATGAACGGCACGCTCAAGAGCACCTGAGCGGATTGCGAACGATAAGCGTACGCCGGCAGGCCGATGGGCTGGGCATGCACCAGCCCTCGGAACTTACCTAACGTCACGGCGTTAATATCGCGCAATGCGGGAGTGCGTTATGTTTCTGCTCGCAAAAGATACAATAAAGTTCAGCATTCTCGTCGGCTTTTCAGCCATCTTCGTGGACGCCTCCATCGCCCACGGCCTGCTCTGGGAGAACGATCCCTACTGGACATACTGGATCACAAAGACCTTCCTGATCACCACGGTCTTTCTGTTCGGCACGGCCTTTCTCGGCATTGGCATTGTGCCCGGCCTGATCCTGACTGCGGTCCACACGGCCATTTTGGAAATCTACTACCAGTGGCTGGCCCCGGTTGGGCTGCCGCAGGAACCCGAGTGGCTCGATTTCAATCACCTCTGGGTTACCGGCGTGCCGGTGCATTTTCTGGCGATACTCGGCGGATATCTGATGGCGCTGTGGCTGTGGCGACGCAATCATTCGGCCTTTGAGACTGAACGCGGGGAGACCTGGCGGTTCGTTGTCTATGGGCTGATCACAGCTGTTATCATCGTCGCATTAGACGGTATTGTGAGCCAAGCGGTGCTGCTGCGCGACTTTCCTGGCATCACCTTTTTCGTCCAGCGCCTTCTGATCACATTCGTTTTTGTCTGTGTCTGGACGGCCTATGCCGGCTTCCGCCCGGTTGGCTGGGCTGTCGGCGCGCTCATGCTCGCCCTCGTCTGGACCACCTACAGCATGTATCTTGGACCGCGCGGCTTGCCATTGGATCAGCCGTATTATTCCGGCTACAGCGATCTCTGGTGGCTGTCGTTTCCCGGCGGTTTCGTTTCAGCACTGATCGGCTGGTGGATTGGCGTTTGGTTGATGAACAAGCGGCGCATGATCGGCGTTGCCGGGATCGGCGTGTTAGCAGGCCTGCTCGGTGTTCCTCCCGACCCTGCCGCCGCCCAATCGAAGGGCACTGACGGCTTGGTTGCGACTGCACGGGCCTCAGGCGAAGGGCTCCGGGTAACAGGCACGGATCCGTTCGCCATGACAAGCACTGTGCCGATGAACGGCACCATTGCAATCCAAACCGTGGAGATGGGCAACCGCTGGTCGCACGTCCAGAACACTGATGACGTGCAGGTCTCGGCCGAATTCACCGCCGGTGACGTCAGGTATGCTGTCAAGATCGACAAGCCGATGCCGCGGCACCCGCTCGGAAGTTACACGACCTGGTCGGGCGCAGTCTATGAGCACGAGATGCATGGCAATACCGGCATCGGCACCAGCAAGCTGCCGAAGATGCGGCCGGAAATCGCCCTCTGGGGATGGGCGGAGGTCAGCCGCAACGGCGAAGTGATCGCACGAGCAGCTCCAGCCCATCTCATGGTTCTTACCGAAGGTACTATCCAAGGCGTAATGCTCGAAATCGACACGGAAGACAAAGCCCTGACCGCCGAGCCAGACGGCTACATCAATGTGATGTGGCCAAAAGTCGACGCGCTTGAAATGCCCGAGCAGCAGGAGCGGACGCGCCAGATCGTCGGATGGATGGGCATCGCCGGTTTTGTCGTCCTATTCGGTGCGTTGACGATGCTTGACCGCAACAACAACGTTTCCCGCCCCAAAAACTAAGGTCCAGCTAGCAAAACAATGCTCTTCCGCTGGCAATCACCCACACGGGCCAAGCGCTGGTGCTCTAGAGGAAAGATTCCACAGCCGGTGTTGACGATCAAAAATGTCCTTTCTGTTCTCATGGCGCACGATCCGATCGACACGCTGGGCAAGGCTTCGGGACATCGGCACCACTCAAACGAATGGCAATTATCTGTCTGAATGCGTTTAGGGTCCCTTCGCGGAGACCCACGCATCCGTCGCGTGGGGAACACAGTAACTTCCCCCTTAAAGGCGTCGAGATGCCACGAGCACCGAAAAGTCAGTTCCTTAGACCTAAAGATCGAGCGATCTGCCAGCGGGTTGTCGACCAGATAGCCGCCGACGCCAAATCGTACAGCACCTCGGTAGACAGCCAGATTCTGGCCTCGACCACGCTGTCTCTGTTTCAATCTGGCGTGGTCAATGAAGTGAATTTGCTGGCACATGTTCGCGCGCGTCGCCATGACTTCACCAAGCAGGCCGGCACTGCGTCGCAGGTCGCTTCTTGACGCCCTCAGGAGCTGGCCGGCATGCACCGGCACTCGCCACCTTGCCCGATAGCGAGTGAAAAAATGGGTGGCCTGAGGCGCTCACCCACTCTGACGAGTAGCAATGCTGTTCAGACGCTGTTCTGAGCATCCGATTCAACCGGGTGTGCCAGTCCGTTTTGGAATCCGGTAACGAACCGCTCCCTCACGGCGCTTCTCGCTTCATCCTGTCCATGATCTCTATCATCCCTTGCATAACCCGTTTGTCGGGATTTCTCTTACAAAAGCCGTAGAGAGACGCCCAAATCTCATTGATGGTCATGCTACCGAGATCGTGCCGAGGCTGAACTAAGTGCATCAGTCCCACGTCAATGCTTGTATACTAGACACCCCAAATAAGGCCTGTCTGGAATATGTTATTCGTACAGGACAACTGGTGGTCAGGTGTACCCCGCTCACGCGCAAATCGCCAACTGCCGAAGGCCGCGCCAGACAGCTTGCAGGCAGCAAATACCCCTAATTCCACGCTGGGCGTTACCCAGCCAAGCGGACAGCATCACCGATCAGCGGCCGAAAATTTAGATAAGCGCCCTCAGATCTCGCCGCCCCTTCCATCACAGACGAAAATGCCTGCCCTTGAGCCATCAGGATATTCGGATCATCTTCCCCGCCTTCATCGGGCTCGTAAGCGGCCGGTGCCTCCAGCAGGTCGATGGCCGGCATCATTGAAAACAACGAAATGTAGGCGCGACTGCGGAGTGCTTATTTTGATTGACTCGCGCAATGCACCGGCAGCTAATCCCCCGCCAGGGCAAAGAGGGGCCACGAATAGGAAGAAAACGATGGCCGTGCAAAAGGAAGACTATCGAACGAACAGAGCCGACTTTGCCATTGCTGCTATGCATGGTCGAGCGACCGCTGAGGACGACCGTGCCGAGCTAGTCGCAAGAAGAAAGTCCCTTTGGCTCAGAGACCGGCGATCTGCAATATTGGCTGCAAACCCGGCAGAAAGCACCCATCAACCGAAGGCCAAACCGCGCGGTTAGCGGGATCGGGCCGTAGCCACTTCCTCCTGCTATCGTCAATCGCGCCCTTGCGAGGACGAAGCTTTTGACGTTGAGTGTGAGTAGGGGGATATCACATTGCGCTGCCTGGCTCACCGGCTTGGTTTGCCACCACACCACAGGCGGAGCAGGCAACCTACTTCCGGAACCGATGCGTCACATACGGCTTTGAGCCAAGGACCCCAGCCATGGCCCAATGCATCCAAAACGAATCCATTTCGTCTCGCGGCAGGGCATCTGCCAGGGCGAATGCGGCGTTTACCAACATGCAAAACAGTCAGCCGAAAACAACAACTTGCAACCGCTTCGGCAGCATCGTGAACTGCACGACTTATTGATTTTTTTTCGGCCTATTGCGAACGCTCGACTGCAAAATGTTGGCGCGTCATCGCCCTCGCCGACCTGATGATGGTGTATGGTGGCGTCGATCCACTGAAGCTGAAATTCGACTGCGGCCGCTGCAAGCCGACGGTGA
>NZ_SUEG01000260.1 GCF_005063415.1 Mesorhizobium sp. | reverse complement strand
AGGTTGTCACCCATGTCTTAGGTACAAACTGTTACCCATGTCTCCGGGCCGTACAATGGGCGGGATGATCGGGCGACATGGTCTTGAACACCCGACCGACGACCGGGTCCAACGCCACCTTGTTGTAGAAAGTCCGCGTCAGCCGGTTCAGCGCCTCGGCGCCGCCGGCCCATTCGAACAATGTCGGGACGTCCTGGGTCATCGCCGATCCTCGATTGTGATGTGCAGGGACGATAGCGGAAGGATCGTGCGTGGCTCAACCTGCCTCGATGGCCAGTTCGGCCGGCTGCGGCACCTGTAGCTCTGACTGGGCGGCCGCGGCCACCCCCCAGCTGATCATGGCTTCACATCCGATGATATGTACGGGCTGCTCGGCACGCCCCAAGCCGGCCAGGGTCCCATTCCGCTAGGACCACCACAGGCTTGACCGAGATTTGGATTGGTCACGATTATCCGCGTTACGCCATCTATGTCTGTACAAGCGACCAAGTGGGAACCAGCACCACTGGACAGCCCTTCGTCGCCAACCTTGGCCGCTGGCTTGGCAGGCTGAGAAAGTGGGACTTGAGCCGGTTGAGAAGGTCCGGCCTTCGTCTTGATCGCTGCCACCTCGGCCGGCTTGGCATTCGCAGGGATCTCCCGGCAGTTCGCCGGCGCAGGACTCCGCCGGCAAATGCCCGCCAGGGTAAATATGTCGACAGAGCCGCTGCTGGTGACCAGCTTCATCGTCAGCATGTCGGCGAGGGAAATCTGCCGGATGTCGCTAGCGGGCGTGGCTTTCATTCTGTCCAGCACGCCTTGTCCGACACCCATCTCCCTGAGATAGGCCGAGATCTTTCTCGAAAACGCCTTGCTCATTTTATAGGTCTTGTAGCTCTCGCCTTGAGTAACGGTCTCCGTGGTGACCTGATATCTTTTGCCACGGATAGTTTGATAGGTGGTTCGAACACGCCGTGTTGAGGGGAAATAGGTGGTGGTGATCTGATGAACACCCAGATAGGCCCAGCTGCCCACCACGCGGTGGACGCCTCCGGCAAACATCAGCGGACAGGCGGAATTGCACATGGCGCCACCATCGGACGCGACGCCGAAATAGGCTACGCCTTTGCCGTAGCTGGCCCCGCAATCCTCCGTCCCCGGCCAACAATCGGTAAACTCGGTCTTACCGATGGCGATATCGAGCCTGTTCTTGCGTATTATGCGACCAAGCTGGAGCGCAGCGTCGACATCGCCGCCAGGGGAATTAACAATAATCGGCAGTTTGCGAGTACCGAGCTTTTTCAGTACCCGCTTTAGTAGAGCCGGCGAGCCGGCTGCAATGGCGCCTTCCGCTGAAATCCATTCCGGACAGTTGGGCTCACAACCGACTGCACTGCTGCGGGCAATGATGAGCCGCATCTCCGAAAAACCATCGGACGAACTGCCCGGAAGGTACCATGACTTCGGATCCCATGTCCTAGGATCGGACGCATCCTCGGCCTTTGCGGCGAATGCAGCCATCGCAACCGCGACCACTAGCGCTAGGCCGGCCAGCCCGCGCCACCACCTTGCCACAGTGTCTGAATGGCGTCCCGAAACCACGCTTGGCAAAAGCCCCCTCTACGCAACCTATAATAGTTGCGGCAATGGCACTTGCAATAGCTTCAAAACACCGGCCGATACTTGTGCCGCAGAGCGTCGGAAACGAAAAAGGGCAGCCCGAAGACCGCCCTTTCTCTTTTGGATTCCGGCGAATGCCGGTCCCGATTATTCTTTGATGGTGACGACGATGCCGGCACCGACGGTGCGGCCGCCTTCACGGATGGCGAAGCGCAGCTTCTCTTCCATGGCGATCGGCACGATCGATCAGCTCGCAGCGATCAAGCCCGCCTTACGATTTGACCGGCGTGCTGGCCTGAGCCTTGGCGCCCGAAGCTTCGCGGCAGTTCTCCGGCCGTGGCTCCGATCTGCAGATGCCGGGGCCTGTCAATTCGTCTGCCGATTGATGTCCGGTTGTCAGCTGGTATTTCAGCATCCTGTCGAGTTCGAGCTGCCGTTCGACTGAATACAGCTGAATTGCGGTAAACAGACCGGGGCCGATGGCCATCTCATCGAGATAGGCCTTGACCTTTTGCTCCTGCCCTACCGAATGCACTCTCAACTGTGCACGCGGGCCGACCAGGCGTTTGACACCGCCGGCGAGCATGATCGGACAGGCCGAGCCGCACTCGCCGCCGACATCGACCGTGAGCCCGTTGTAGACGCCGTCTTCGGCGGCGCAGTCGGTCTGCCCCGGCTCGCAGCCAATGAAATCCGTCCGCGCTACCGCTATGTCGAGTTTGCGTTCGCGGATCAGCCTTCCGGCGGCCAAGGCGCCAAGCACGTCCCCACCCGGCGAGTTGATGACGATGGGCAAGCGCCGGTCGCCGACGCTGTCAAGCAGTTGGCGCAGTTTTTCGGCCGTGTCAGCGGTAATCATGCCTTCCGCCGAGATCCATTCCGGGCAATTGGGATTGCATAGCGGATTGCTGCCGCGGACCAGGACGAATCGCATGTCAGCGACCTCCTTCGCCGGCGGGGTTTCGAGCCCTGAAGGTGCAGGCTCGGCGTTCGCTACCACTTCCCCGGCCGGCTTCGCGATATTCGCCGGCGCCGGCACTTCCCTGCAACTCGCCGGCAACGGATCGGATTTGCATAGGGTTGGCGCGATCAGCAGGTCGACGGCATCCAGGCTGGTGACGAGATTCATTTGCAGCATGTCGTAGGGAACCAGTTGCTGGATGCTGCTGGCCGGCGTGCTTTTCATGGTCCCGAGCACGCCCAGGCCGACGCCCATCTCCTTCAGATACGCCGCCAGCTTCCGCTCCAGCGGCTTGTTCATCTCGTAGGTCTTGTAGCTGCCGGCGTTCTTCCGGCTGACGACCCTGGTGCTGAGTATCTTCTTCTTGCCTTTCACCATGCGGTAAGTGGTGCGGTACAGCAGCTTCGTCCGGATATAGGTCGTGGTGATCTGATGGACGCCGAGAAAGGCCCACTCCCCGACCGCGCGCCGGATGCCACCGGAAAACATCAACGGACAGGCGGAATTGCAGATGGCGCCGTTGGCATAGGCTTTGCCAAAATAACGGGCGCCCTTGCCGTCGTTTTCCTTGCAGTTCTTCACATCTGGCAGACAGCCGACGAAGCGGGTTTTGCCGACGGCGATATCGAGCTTGTTCTTGCGGATCAGGCGACCAAGTGTCAGCGCCGCTTCGACATTGCCGCCCGGGGAATCGACGACGATCGGCAGCTTGCGAGCGCCAAGCGCCTTAAGCGTGCGCTTGAAAAGGGCCGGCGTGCCGGCTTCAATCGAGCCTTCGGCCGATATCCATTCCGGACAGGTCGGCTCGCAGCTCGGCGCGCTGCTGCGGACGACGACGAACCGCATCGTCGGGCCGAAATCCGGCGTGGATTTTTCCGGCGTGGATTTCTTTGCATCCGCTGCGAAGGCAGCGTGGCTCATGGCAAGCAACGACACCAGGCAGATCAGCCCTAGCGACCACCATGCCTGACTATGCAAACGGCGCCATGGAACCATTCGGGCAGCCCCCTCGATGCAACCTATACTAGTTATGGCAGAGGCGCTTGCAACAGGATTTGAAGCAATGCGGTTAATCCATTGCCAGAATATCAGAATCAAAAGGGCGGCCCGAAGACCGCCCTTTTGCATCCGATCTCAACCGGCAGCGCCGGCGATTACTCTTTGATGGTGACGACGATGCCGGCACCGACGGTGCGGCCGCCTTCACGGATGGCGAAGCGCAGCTTCTCTTCCATGGCGATCGGCACGATCAGCTCGACATCGACGGTGATGTTGTCGCCCGGCATCACCATCTCGGTGCCTTCCGGCAGCGACACGATGCCGGTCACGTCCGTCGTGCGGAAATAGAACTGCGGACGGTAGTTGGTGAAGAACGGCGTGTGGCGGCCACCTTCGTCCTTGGTCAGGATGTAGGCTTCGGCAACGAACTTCTTGTGCGGCTTGACGG
>NZ_SUEG01000025.1:46644-50232 GCF_005063415.1 Mesorhizobium sp. | reverse complement strand
CGACACCCTCCCTCGAGGGAGGGGAGCGCCCCGCCAGGAACCCCGCCAATGACCGCGACCCCGACCGTTCTTTCCCCCACAGCGGAAGCTTCGGTCGAAGGATTGCCGCCGGGCTTCGGCGAAGGCATCGCCGGCAAGGCGGCTTTTTTTATCGCCATCGCCTTCTCCATCTTCCAGATCTACATCGCCGCCTATGGCAGCCTGCCGAGCCAGGTCGTACGCGCCATGCATGTCGGCTTCCTGCTGCTGCTCGGCTTTGCCCTAATCGCCAATCTGCGCGCCAAAAGCGTCCCGGCGAAAGCAGTGTTCTGGACGCTCGGCGTGCTTGGCTTCGCCACCGGTCTGTACAATTGGGTGTTCTATGCCGACCTCATCCGCCGCTCCGGCTTTCTCACCACGCCTGACCTGATCGTCGGCGCGGTGCTGGTCGTGCTGGTTTTCGAGGCGGCGCGGCGGTTGATGGGGCTGCCGCTCGCCGTCATTGCCTTCATCTTTCTCGCCTACGCATTTGCCGGCAATCACCTGCCGCCGCCTTTCATCCATCGCGGTTATGATTTCGCCCAGCTCGTCGATACCTTCGCCTATGGCACCGAAGGCATCTACGGCACGCCGATCTATGTCTCGGCCGCCTACATCTTCATCTTCGTCGTCTTCGCCGCCTTTCTCGAGCGCGCCGGCATGATCGCGCTGTTCAACGATTTTGCGCTTGGCCTGGTCGGCTCATGGCGCGGCGGCCCGGCGCAGGTCTGCGTGCTGTCCTCGGCGCTGATGGGCACCATTTCCGGCTCCGGCGTCGCCAATGTGGTGGCCAGCGGCCAGTTCACCATCCCGCTGATGAAGCGCTTCGGCTTCCGCTCGGCCTTCGCCGGCGCCGTCGAGGCGACCTCGTCGATGGGCGGCCAGATCATGCCGCCGGTGATGGGAGCGGTTGCCTTCATCATGGCCGAGACGCTGAACATCCCCTATGCCGCGGTGGTCAAGGCGGCGATCATTCCGGCGCTGCTCTATTTCGGCGCCTGTTTCTGGCAGGTGCACCTGGAGGCCGGCAAGGCCGGCCTGCACGGCATGGCCAAGGCCGACCTGCCCAATCCGTGGGATGCGGTGAGACAACATTGGCCGCTGGTACTGCCGCTCGCAGCACTGATCTACCTGCTGTTTGCCGGCTACACACCGGTGTTCGCCGGCACCATGGGCCTGGCGCTGACCATTGTGCTCATCCTCGGCACGCCGCTTGCGGCATCGATCGGGCCGCTCGCTTTCCGCGTCGTCTTCTGGCTGGCGCTTGGGCTTGCCGCCGCCTCCTTCATGAAGTTTGGCGTCAACATCCTCAGCCTGGTCATCGCCGTGCTGGTCGCCGCCTGCCTCACCTTCAAGGGCGGGCGCGAGACGCTGCGCATATGCGTGGATTCCCTTGCCGAGGGAGCAAAGAACGCGCTGCCGGTCGGCATTGCCTGCGCCATCGTCGGCATCGTCATCGGCACGTTGACGCTTACCGGCATCGCCTCGACCTTCATCGGCTGGATCATCTCGATCGGCGAGAACAATCTGTTCCTGTCGCTGCTTTTGACCATGCTCACCTGCCTGGTGCTCGGCATGGGCATACCGACCATTCCCAACTACATCATAACTTCGTCGCTGGCCGGGCCAGCGCTGCTGTCGCTCGGCGTGCCGTTGGTGGTCAGCCATATGTTCGTCTTCTATTTCGGCATCATGGCCGATCTCACCCCGCCTGTGGCGCTGGCCGCCTTCGCCGCCGCACCCATGGCCAAGGAAAGCGGCCTCAAGATCGGCATCCAGGCCACCAAGCTTGCCATTGCCGGCTTCGTGGTGCCGTTCATGGCGGTCTATACCCCGGCGCTGATGCTGCAGGATCCCGGCCCGATCGCCGCCCAGTTCGGCTATCCCGTCGAGGTCGCTTATATCGTCATCAAAGCCTGCATGGGTATCGTCCTGTGGGGCGCCGCGGCCGTCGGATTTCTCGCCCGGCGCATGGCCTGGTGGGAACGCCTCGTCGCGTTCGCCGCCGGCGTGCTGCTGGTTGCGGCGCTGCCGCTCACCGACGAGGCGGGCTGGGCGCTGTCCCTTGCCTGGATCGGCTGGCACTGCTGGCGCGCGCGGCAGGCTTCGCTGGCCAATTCAGCATGAGCCTCTGCATCGTCGCGGCCGGCAAGACGGTGACGCTCGCGGTCGCTGCCTTCACGCTCTCCTGGGTGCATTCGGTGGAGAAGACCCAGTGGCAGGAAGACTGGAAGGTGCTGCCGTCCGGCCTGGAGCTGGTCGAGGCCCGCATCAAGGGATCGGGCGCCGGGATGGAGCCGCCGCAAGGCTCGGCGCTGCGCGACGGCTGGTGGGTCTATGCGCCCAAGGTCGGGCCACAGCGGCGCCTCGTGCTCGCCGCCTCGGGCGCTACGGGTCAGGGCTGGACGCTGTGCACGGCGCAGGACTGCCGCGAATTGGCCAAGGTGGCAGGCGACACGGTCTCGCTGGAGCCGTGCGCACCGGAGGGCTCTAGCCAGCCGCGGTAGCGGGCGATCATGCCGGCAAGCGGATGCGAGATCTCGACATGGAAGCCGAAGCGGCCATCCTCCACTGTTTCGTAGGAAGTCGAGCGTGGACAGAGCCACATCGGCAGCGGCAGGCCGAAAAAGCTCCAGCGGCGCAAGACCAGTGCCAGCCGGCCGTCCTCGGCAACCAGTGCCATCGCGAAGGTCAGCGGGCCGAAGCGTTCGCACAGCAGGCGCTGCGATCGACCCCGGCCTGCGAACTGTAGGCTCGAAAAACTGTGCTTGCCGAATATCCGCGTCCAGGTCTCGCCGTCCTTGTCGGTGTCGAAGCGGACATGAACCGGGATGTCCTCGCTTGCCCCGGGGAAGCCGACCATCCAGGCCATTAGCCGGCCAAGAACATTGTGCCCGCGTTCGACGCGCGCGCGGCCTGCGGCGGTGATCGTACGGTCATGCATTGACCGAATTGCCTCAGGAAGACCTTGCCAGGCGGCACCGAGCAGCTCGGCATAAAGCGGCTTGTCCTCGTCCGCGGCCCCGTTCCTGAAGCCGGTGTAGATTGTCTTGCCGGCGAACAGCGCTTCATAGTCCCGGAGCTCAAGATCGCGCACCGCCGCCCGTGCGCCCGGCGCGGGCTGATGTCCGGCCAGCACTTTGCGGACGAGCGCTTCGACCGCCATAGACGGGATCAGCGGCCCATCATTGCCCTCGGCCAAGAGATGCCACGAGCGCTTGACGATGGCGCCCGCCCGGTCCGATCCCTCCACCTCGACGAACATGCCGCCGCGATGCTCGCCCCAGCGCAGCCGGTTCGTTGCCTGATGCATAAGCGGCGCCAGCGGCAAAAGCGAACTGATCAATCCGGCACGCACCAGCCAGGCGAGGCAGATCAGGGCGCGGTGCAGCACCTCGGGTGCCGGCCCGGCTCCCATCCAGATGGTCTTCGCCTCCGGCCAAAGCGCGGCCAAGGCGCGCAGGTCTGGAACGTCGACCAGCGAAAACAGCGTGTTTCGAAGCGGCAGCCGGCCCGGCGGCGCGATCGTGTAGCGCAGCTGCTCGGCAAACGGACGGCCTTGTTCGGGAC
>NZ_SUEG01000025.1:0-46634 GCF_005063415.1 Mesorhizobium sp. | reverse complement strand
GGTTGCGAACAAGCCGCACCCGCTGGCCGGCGTAACCGGCGATGGCGCGAATGACGTTCTCGCCGACACCGGCAAAGGGCGACGGCGCGATGCCGCCGCGAATGCCGTCGACCCGCGTCAGGTCCGAAGACAGGCGACGCACCACCGCCGCCGTCAGCACCGGAAAGCTCGAGACGCCGGACAGCACGAAGACGCCGGCGTTTCGCGCCGCCTCGTCGAACGCAGAGACACCGGCGACGAAATCCGAGCCGTCGGCAAGATCGAGATAGTTGACGCGCCGGGCGATGCATGCCTCGATCAGGCGATAGCGTCCCTCGCCATAGGCCTGGAACGGACCGCTCGCGTCGACCACAATGTCAGGCTCAAATGCAGCGAGTTGCGCGGCGAGATCGCCGTCACCGTCGAACAGTGCCGGCACCAGCCGGGCTGCTGTCGGGGCGCGCCTCTTGCAATACGCGTCAGCCTTGGCGAGCGAGCGCCCGGCGACGAAGAGGATCAGACGCGGCTCGCCCTCCAAAAGCTCGACGGTGCGACCGCCAAAGGTGCCATAGCCGCCGACGACAAGAACCTTCATCCGCAGTTCCCCCAAAATGCCCAGCGCCGCTCCGGCCACGGCAATGAGGCTAGCCGATCAATCTTGTCCTCACCTTGGCGGAAGGGATTTCACAATTGTCCTTCTTGCCGAACAGGGCGTAGCGGTTCTTTGCGATGCGGTCGTAGAGCCAGTCGCGAAGCGGGCGCGGCAACAGCAGCAGGATCCGCGCCGCCCGCCACGGCCACCCGAGTTCGGCCATGACGGCAACGAAACTGTCCAGGCGGGTGAAAGCGGCGCCATCGACGATGACGAGATTGGTCTCGTAACGATCCGTCCGCAGCCCGTATTTCTTGAACAGCATCTCGCCGAAGGGCGACTGCGCCGTTGCGAAATGGAAGCGGCCCTTGCGGTCGAGCTTCACCACCATGCGCACAAAGCCCGAGCACAGCACGCAAATACCGTCGAACACGATCAACGGGCGACTCGATTCGAATTCTGGCGGCTCAGGAGAATGGTTCGGCTTGATGATCACGTGGCGCCCGGCAGCTGGTGTCAGGCGACACTAGGCCTGCCGGCGGCTGGATCAAAGCCCGGAATGCTAGAGGCTTGGCGTCGTCGCACGCCGTCTGTCGGTCAGCGCAGGGCGCTCGGCGCGATAGGTCGTTGACCGATTGTCGGCGTCGGGCCGGCAGATACGGCTGTCGTGACGGCTCTCCATGCTCATCATCAGTGCACGCTGATCCCAAGCGTGTTGCCACGGCGCGCGCAGGCGGGGCCTGGGCCGCGCATGTAATAGCGCTCGGGTCGATAGGTCGGCGCGACGAATTCGCGGATGGCGGCGGCATAGCCGGCGATTTGATTCCAGAAGCTCATTTTACTCGGTCCCTGTCCCGTTTCGGATGTCCCTTCCGAATTGCGGGGATCATAGCGTCCAGGCGTGAATAGTCGGTGAACGCGATGTTAATCTCTGGTCGAAAATGCCTTTGTTCATGGCTGGAATGCGGCTGATTCGCGGTGTTTCCATGCAGTCCGTCGGCATTTCGTCCAGTGTGACTTTTGCATCACATATGTTTCGCCTGAATGTCGCAGAAGCGCGGTTTTGTTTCAGGTTCTTACTGGACCGCGAAATTTCCGTGCACGCGGCCGGAAAACCAGGAACCCGCCCGTCAGCCGCACGTTGATTTCCCAGTGCCGGGACGAACCGGTTCCGCAGGCTGTGGTGCTCGGGTTGGGCCGCAGCCAAAAATCCGAAACTGCAAGAGCAATGGGAAAGGCAAAGGCCATGGGCTTCTTTTCGAAGGATATCAAAACACTCGACGATCTGTTCGTGCACACGCTGCGCGACATTTACTACGCTGAAAAACAGATCGAGAAATCGCTGCCGAAGATGATCGACAAGGCGAGTGATCCGCAGCTGAAAGCCGGCTTTGAGAAACATCTCGTCCAGACCAAGGGTCATATCCAGCGTGTCGAGCAGGTGTTCGAACTGCACGGCGTGAAGGCCAAGCAGGTCGACTGCCCGGCCATCGACGGCATTCTCGAAGAGGCGGACGACGTCAGCGGCGACATCGCCGACAAGGAGGTCCTCGACGCTGCGCTGATCGCGTCCGCCCAGGCGGTCGAGCATTATGAGATGACCCGTTACGGCACCTTGATCGCCTGGGCCAAGCAACTGGGCCGCAGCGACTGCGCCAATGTGCTGGCCAACAATCTCAAGGAGGAACAGGCGACCGACCGTAAGCTTACCGAGATGGCGGAAAGCAAGATCAACCTGCAAGCCGCCGAGTAGGGCCGCGATCGAGAATGGAGTTCAAGGCAAGGCTGGGCTGAAAGCCCGGACTTGCCTTTGCGCCGCCGGAACCGGACCGGAACCGGAACGGACTTTGCCCGTTCTCGGTTGAACATTGTCGCGCAGGGAGTTTGTCATGGCGCCGCGCCCGGCCTGGAGAGGGTATCTCAAGCTTTCGCTGGTCACTTGCGCCGTCGAACTGACCAATGTCGTCACCCAGGCCGAGAAGGTCTCGTTCCGCGTGCTCAACCGCAAGACTGGCAACACTGTCAGGCGCGTCTATGTCGATTCGGCAAGCGGCAAGCCGCTCGATGAAGGCGACGAGATCAAGGGCTACGAGATCGGCGACGGCGACTTCGTCCAAATCGAGGAGGAGGAGATCGAAGCCGTGCAGATCGAATCCTCGCATACAATGAGCCTCGATGGGTTCATCGAAAAATCCTCGATCCAGCAGATCTATCTCGATACGCCCTATTATGTGACGCCTGCGGACGAGGTCTCGGAAGAGGCCTTCGCCGTCATCCGTGAGGCCATGGCCGCCAAGAAGACCGCGGGGCTAGCCCGCATCGTGCTCTATCGCCGCGAACGTCCGGTGGTCATCGAGCCGTTGGGCAAGGGTCTGCTGCTGACGACCCTTCGCTATGGCGATACGGTTCGCAGGCCCGACATGGTGTTCGGCGACATCAAGCCAGTGAAGACCGACGCCGAGATGATCAGGCTGGCCGAATACATCGTCGATGAGAAACAGGCGAAGTTCGATCCTTCCGAATTCGAGGACAAATACGAAAACGCCCTGATCGAGCTGGTGCGCGCCAAGAAGGCCGGCAAGAAGGCACCGAAGACAAAGGCGGAACCAGGGCCCTCCAACGTCGTCAATCTCTTCGATGCACTGAAGAAGAGCCTTTCGTCGGAAGCCGGTGCGCCGGCAAAGACCGGACGCCCGGCAAAAGGCGCCAAGTCCAAAGCCGCCCGGCGCAAATCTGCTTAGGATCAGACCATGGCCAGCCTCGAGCAGTATCACGCCAAGCGCAATTTCAAGAAGACGGCCGAACCGGCCGGCAAGGTTTCGCGCGGCAAGAAAGCCGAGCCGGGTGGCATCTTCGTTATCCACAAGCATGCCGCCACCAGGCTCCACTACGACCTTCGTCTTGAGCATGGCGGCGTGCTGTGGAGCTGGGCGGTGACGCGAGGCCCGAGCCTCGACCCGCACGAAAAGCGGCTCGCCGTGCATGTCGAGGACCACCCGATCGACTATGCGCCGTTTGAAGGCACTATCCCGAAGGACCAATATGGCGGCGGCTCGGTCATCGTCTGGGACGAGGGAACTTGGGTCCCCGATGGCGACCCGGCAAAGGCGATGAAGAAAGGCCATATCAACTTCGAACTGCACGGCCACAAATTGCACGGCGCCTGGCATCTGGTGCGGCTGAAGCCGCGTCCGGGCGAAAAGCGTGACAACTGGTTGCTGATCAAATCCGACGATGCCGCCGCGCGTCCGGGCGAGGACATTTTGCAGGAGGCGCCGCAATCGGTGAAATCCGGCCTGACCATCGAGGAGGTCGGCGAAGGCAAGACCGCCGACGGCGAGAAGCCAAGCGTCTGGCAGTCCGACAGGCCGGCCGCCAGCAAAGCGAAGGCCGTCGCGGCAAGGCGGCTCGAATTCATCGAACCGGCGCTGGCAACGCTGGAGCGGGACGCGCCGCCCGGCAAGGACTGGCTGCATGAGGTGAAGTTCGACGGCTATCGCATGCAGGCGCAGCTTGCCGGCACCGAGGTGCGGCTTTTGACACGCACCGGCCTCGACTGGACCGACAAATTCGGTGGCGCAATTGTCGCGGCACTTGGCGGCCTGAAATGCACCGATGCGATCATCGACGGCGAAATCGTCGTGCTGGCGGATAACGGTGTCTCGTCATTCTCGCTGCTGCAGCAAGATCTGTCGGCGGGCCGTACGGACCGTTTCATCTACTATGTCTTCGACCTGTTGCGTCTCAACGGTGAGGATATCCGTTCCGAGCCGCTGGTCGAGCGCAAGGAAAGACTGCGCACCTTGCTCGCCGGACAGGCCGAGGATCAGGCCGTGCGCTTCAGCGACCACTTTGCCGAGCCCGGCAAGATCATGCTGGAGCATGCTTGCCGCCTGGGCCTCGAAGGCGTCGTCTCCAAGCGCGCCGATGCGCCCTACCGCAGCGGCCGTGTTCCATCGTGGGTGAAGTCGAAATGCACGGCGCGCCAGGAATTCGTCATCGGCGGCTACATGCCGTCGGACAAGACCGGGCGCGGCCTGCGCTCGCTGCTGGTCGGCTATCACGAGGGCGGCAAGCTGCGCTATGCCGGCCGCGTCGGCACCGGCTTCACGGCCAAAAGCACCAACGAGCTGAAGAAGAGGCTTGATGCGCTGAAGACGACAACCTCGCCCTTCGACAGGGCGGTGCCAAGGGGCAAGGGGCTGGTCTGGGTCAAGCCCGAACTTGTCGGCGAGGTGGAGTTTCGCAGTTGGACGTCGGACCGTATAATACGCCACGCGTCGTTCCAGGGATTGCGCGAGGACAAGCCGGCGGAGGAAGTCGTGCAGGAGAAACCGAAAGCACGCTCAGCCACGGCAGAGCCAAAGCCAAAGCCCGCCAAAGCCGCAGGCACGGCGAAAACCTCGGTTACGCTGTCCCGCCCCGACAAGCTTCTGTGGCCCGAAGAGAATGTATCGAAGCAGGATCTGGTCGATCACTACGCGCTGGTCTGGCCGCGCATGAAGCAATTCGTCATCAACCGGCCGCTCAGCCTCGTGCGGGCGCCGGACGGCGTTGGCGGCCAACGGTTCTTCCAAAAACATGCCTCGGCCGGCATGCACGACAAGATCGCCGTGATGAAGGATCCCACCGACGGCGAGGAGATATTGTTCATCCGCGATTTCGACGGTGTCGTGGCCCTGGTGCAGCTCGGCGTCGTCGAGATCCACATCTGGGGCTCGACCACGGACGAGCTGGAAAAACCCGACCAGATCATCTTCGATCTCGATCCCGATGAGGGTGTCGACGTGAAGGCGGTGCGTGCCGCGGCGCTCGATATCCGCAGCCGGCTCGACGAACTGTCCCTGCCGAATTTCGTCAAGACCTCGGGCGGCAAGGGCTATCATGTCCTCGTGCCGCTGAAGCCGTCAGCGGACTGGGACGAAGTCAAAGGCTTCGCCCATGAGTTCGCCCGAGCGCTCGAACAGGGCGCACCCGACCGCTACACGGCGACGCTGTCGAAGAAGGCGCGCACGGGCAAGATTTTCGTCGATTATCTACGCAATGGCCGCGGCGCCACCACGGTTGCGCCTTATTCGTCGCGCGCCAAGAAAGGCGCCACGGTTTCGATGCCGGTGACGTGGGCGGAAATCGAGGCTGGATTGCCGCCGAACGCCTTTCCGATCGGCGACAAGACGACGCTGAAGCGGCTCGGGCAAGCCGATCCCTGGGCGGATTTTTTCAAGCGGAGCAAGCCGCTCAAGCGCGGCTAATGCATGTCGCGCAAAAGTGTGCAGCGGTTTTGCGACGACGACATGCATCAAAACAAGAACCTAAAGCGCGTCGCATGAGGCCGGTCGAACGCGACGCGCTTTAGAGCAATTCCAGGAAAAGTGTGAAACGGTTTTCCGTCCGGAATTGCGTCAAAACAAAAAGATAGAGTGGTTCGGCGTTTCCGTGAAACGCTGAACCGTTCTAGCGCATCGAAGCGCGCCGTCAGGCGAGAAACGTCTTCTCGAAGGCCTGCTTGCCTATCGGTGAAAAGATCACGGCACGGCTGTCCTTCTCGCGCCGTGCCCATTTCTCGGCGAGGATCTTGTCGAGAATGGCGGCGCCCAGCGTGCCGGCGAGGTGCGAACGCCGCACGCTCCAGTCGAGGCAGGCCCGGCACACCGGTCGCCGCGCTTTGGTATGGACGTCGATGCCGATCGCGGCGAAATGCGAGTCGGCCGACGGCCCAAGCTGAATCTCCTCGTCGTCGCGCAGGAGCACTTGTCGAGCGACAAGACGGTCCAGCATCGCCACCGCCTGCTCGCCGGCGAGGTGGTCGTAGCAGACTCGCGCCACGCGCATGGCCGCGTCGCGAGGGCCGGGTCGCACCCGCTGCGGCCCGACCGCGGCGGCAACGCCGGTGATGGCTTCGATCATTCCCGCCACCTGCGGGCCGGCGAGGCCGTAATAGCGGTGCCGCCCCTGGCTCGCCAGCGTCAGCAGCCCGCCTTCCATCAGCTTCGACAGATGGGAGCTCGCTGTTGGAAGCGACACGCCGGCTTCCAGTGCCAGTTCGCTCGCCGTCAGTGCCGTGCCGCCCATCAGTGCGGACAGCATGTTTGCCCGCGCCGGATCCCCCACCAGGCTGGCAATGCGGGCTATGTCGGGGCCTTCGCGCATAGTTCGTTCCTCATCGAAGCATCCTCGTCAGATAAGCATTAATCTCGATGCAAATCAAGGAGACAACGATGCCTGCAAGGACCATTCTCAGCGCCGTGCCTGCTCGCCGGCCGTTCCCGTTCTTTGTCTTGTGCCGCTTGCGGCTGCGGCTCCTGAAGCGGTGGTACGACCGTTATTCGCAGCGTCTCGACCTCGCCGAGATCGACGATAATCTACTGCGTGACCTTGGCCTGACACCCGAAGACGTCCGCCGCGAATGCGCGAAATCGTTCTGGCAAACCTGACCGGCCAGCGAATTTGCCTAGCATATCGATCTTCGGAACGTTTCGACCTGGCTCGAACTGTGACCGCAAGAAAACATCTACCGCCAAGGAGGCGAAAAATGACCATCACCTGCTTCATCCGCTACGAGATCGATCCGTTCGGCAAGGCTGCGTTCGAGGAATATGCCCGCAATTGGGGGCAGGCGATCCCGCGCTGCGGCGCCGATCTGATCGGCTATTTCGCGCCGCACGAAGGCTCGGCCACCACGGCTTATGCCGCCTACAACATCGACAATCTTGCGGCCTACGAAGCCTACCGCGCCCGGCTCGCCGCCGATCCCGCCGGCAAGGCGAATTACGAGTTCGCCCGGCGGGAAAAATTCATCCTGAAGGAGGACCGCATCTTCCTCAAGCTGGCCTCTGGGCCGCATGCTCCTTTGGTGAAGCCATGATCGCCGTCATCTTCGAGGTTGAGCCGGCGGCGGGCATGCGCGATGCCTATCTCGGCATCGCCGCCGACCTGCGCCCATTGCTCGACGGCATCGACGGTTTCCTGTCGATCGAGCGCTTCCAGAGCCTTGCCGATCCGAACCGCATCCTGTCGCTGTCCTTCTGGCGCGACGAGGACGCGGTGAAGGCCTGGCGCAACACGCAGGAACATCGGCAGGCGCAGAAGGCCGGGCGCGGCGGTATCTTTGCGGACTATCGTTTGCGCATCGCCGATGTCGTGCGCGACTACGGCCTGACCGAACGCGCCGAGGCGCCAGCAGATAGCCGGGTGGTGAACGGATAGGGACCGCTATGCATTCCCGATCAGCACCCCTGCCGCAAACACCAGCGCGCCGCCCAGCACCACCTGGAAGGCGGCGCGCCAGAATGGCGTCTGCATGTAGCGGTTCTGCACGAAGGCGATCGCCCACAGCTCGAAGAAGACCACCACGGCGGCGACAATGGTCGCCGTCCAGAAAAGCGGGATGAGATAGGGCAGCGCATGGCCGAGCCCGCCCAGCGTCGTCATGACGCCGACGGTCAGCCCGCGTTTTGCCGGCGAGCCGCGGCCCGATAATTTGCCGTCGTCGGAAGCCACCTCGGTGAAACCCATCGAGATGCCAGCGCCGATCGAAGCGGCAAGCCCGACCAGAAAGGTCTGGAACGTATCATGCGTGGCAAAGGCGGCGGCAAAGATCGGCGCCAGCGTCGACACCGACCCATCCATCAGCCCGGCCAGCCCCGGTTGCACGTAGGTCAGGACGAACTGGCGCTGCTCGGCTGCCGCCTCTTCGTCCTTGACCGCGCCCGGCACATGCTTTTGCTCCAGCCGCTGCGCCAGTGTCTCGTGGCCCTGTTCTGCGATTGCCAGGTCGTCGAGCAGCTTTCGCGTCGACGCATCGCCTGTGCGTTTGGCCGCCTCGATATAGAACAGGTAGGCCTGCCGCTCCATGGCCTCGGCTTGGCTGCGCACATGATCGATGCCGAGCGGCCTCACCAGCCAGTCCGGCTTGCGCTCGTAATAGCCCTTCACATGTTCGCGCCGGATCAGCGGTATGCGCTCGCCGAAACGCTTGCGGTAAAGCTCGATCAGCGAATCGCGATGGCCATCCTCTTCCTCCGCCATCTCCTCGAACACCTTGGCCGATTGCGGAAAACTCTCCGACAGCCCGTCGGCATAGGCGCGATAGATGCGCCCGTCATCCTCCTCGGAGGAGATGGCGAGCGCCAGGATCTCCTGTTCCGAGAGCGATTCAAAGGGACGGCGGCCGAAGCCGAAAACGCGGGAAAGCATGAGAAATTCACCCTAGTTTAGAATAGTTCTAAACTATGATCTTGCACGTCGCCGGTCAATCGTGTGCGCTCCACTCATGCTCAAAAGGTACAGGCTTCAAAATCCCGAACAGGTTGCCGTTTGCTATCGGCAAACGTTCACTTATATAACCGAATCTCAACCAAGAGAAAGGAACCCGCAGATGCCGGAAAAACAGCAGCCGTTTGATCCCAAACCGGTTCTCGACCTGATCGCTAATATTGAGGCGGATCTGCAGCGCCTGAAAGGCCTGGTCGAGCAGCAGGTCGAAAAATTCGATCCCGCCAATCCGCACAACAAGGCTCCCGACGGCAAGTTGACCGAGGAGGGCGTCGAGTGCTGCTACCGGCTGTTCGACGAGGGCAAGTCGCGCTATTCGGTCGCCCAACAGATGAAGATCTCCTTCGCCGCCGCCACCCACCGCTTCAACACCTGGCGCAAGATGGGCGGCTCCAAACGGCAAAAGACGCTGTTGGGGTGAGGAGCGGCCGGCCAGCCGGTCAATCCGCAACGATTTGTCGATTGAAACGACGAATGTATGGCGGAGGGCCGAGGAGGCGGTCGGTGACAGTCACGCCCTACTCCTGCCTCCAGGACGAATTGTAACCGTCACATTTTTTCATTGGTGCGCGGCCTCCCTTTCCGTGCACCATAGGCGGTCTCATCTCTTGCAGGACCTAGCCATGACCACCCCTCCCGGCATCGCCGATATTCACAGCGCAGCAGTGCGATTGTCCGGACTGATCGTCGAAACGCCGCTGATCGAATCGCCGGAGTTGAACAAGCGCTTCGGCGCCAGGATCCTGTTCAAGCCGGAGACGTTGCAGCGCACCGGCTCGTTCAAGTTCCGCGGTGCATACAACAAGCTCTCCTCGCTCTCGGCGGAAGAACGCGCCCGCGGCGTCGTCGCCTTCTCCTCGGGTAATCACGCGCAAGGCGTTGCCGCCGCAGCGGCGATGTTCGGCGTCAAGGCCGTCATCGCCATGCCCACCGATGCGCCGGCGATGAAAGTCGGCAATGTCAGGAAGATGGGCGCGGAAGTGATCACCTTCGACCGGGTCCGCGACGATCGCACTGCCGTCGTCCGTTCTTACGTGGAAAAGGGCATGGTCCTGGTGCCGCCCTACGACGATCCAGCCATCATCGCCGGCCAGGGCACGATCGGCCTCGAATTGATACGCCAAGCAAAAGCGCTTGGCGTCAGCCTCGATGCGGTGGTGGTTCCCTGTGGCGGTGGCGGCTTGAGCAGCGGCATTTCGATCGCGGTCAAGGACGCCTCGCCGGGCACCGCCGTCTGGGCGGTGGAACCCGAGCATTTCGATGACACACGCCGCTCGCTGATCAAAGGCGCCAGGGTGTCGAACGCGCCCGGCCACACCTCGATCTGCGATGCCCTTCTCGTCGCCGAGCCGGGTGCGATCACGTTCGAGATCAACCGCAAGAACCTCGCCGGCGCCATCGCCGTTTCCGACAGGGCGGTGGCACAGGCGATGCGGGACGCGATGGCTTGTCTGAAGCTGGTCGTCGAACCCGGCGGTTGCGTCGGCTTGGCCGCGCTGTCGTCAGGCGAGATCGACCTTGCCGGGAAATCCATTGCCGTGGTGCTCTCCGGCGGCAATGTCGATCTCAGCACCTATGCCGAGATCATTGCTGCCGGCTAAGATAGCGACCAGTTCCAGGTCATGTGCCGATTCGAGGTGCTTGAGCCTCCGTTGCGCCCGGTCGAACCGGTACCCTTCAAAGACTGAGATCGATGAAACTGTTCTTCAGCCGCAATCCCAATCCTCGCCTCGCGGTCGCGGTGGCACGGTATCTCAACGCCAAGGTCGAGTTTGAATTCGCCTCTCCCTTCGCTCCGGGGCAGGCCGAGCGATTTCGGCCGCTCAATCCAAATCTTTCATTGCCCATCCTTGTAGGTTCGGGAAAAAGCCTCTGGGAGGCCGACGCCATAGCCTGCCGGCTTTCACGCGACATGCATTCGGATTTCTGGCGCGCTGGCGACGACGAGCCGGAGATGATCCGATGGCTGAGTTGGGGGAAAGAGAACTTCGCAAGAGCCTGCGATGTCGTGCATTTCGAACGCGGGACCAAACAGCGCTATGGGCTCGGCCCGATCGATCAGGCGCGGGTTGAGGAGGGCCTGAGGGACTTCAGTACCGCCGCTGTAATACTTGATGCCGAGCTTTCCCAGCGAGAATGGCTGGTCGGAAATTCGGTCTCCTACGCCGACTTTCGAATGGCGACGTTTCTGCCCTTCAACGACGTCGCTCGATTGCCTCTCGATGATTATCCTTCTGTCGGCCGCTGGTATCGGCAGCTTGAAGAAATCGACGCCTGGCGCGATCCCTTCGAAGGGCTCAATGCACCTGAATTGACACCGGTCCCGGGCCAGGCCAAGGCCGTGTGAATCTCGATCATTTGACCCTAATCCAGCGTCCGGCGGAACCGCACCAGCGCAATGCCGGCGAACAGCGCCACGAACACCACCAGCCAGCCGATCTCCGTTGCCACCGCCGGCAGCTCGGCGCCCTTCAGCATTACCGCGCGGATGATGCGCAGGAAATGCGTCAGCGGCAGCACCTCGCCGAAGACCTGCGCCCAGTCCGGCATGCCGCGATAGGGGAACATGAAGCCGGACAGCATGATCGACGGCAGGAAGAAGAAGAAGGTGAGCTGCAGGGCCTGCATTTGCGTGCGGGCGATTGTCGAGATCGTGTAGCCGAGCAGCACCAGCGCCAAGACGAAGATCAGGACCGCCGTCAACAGCAGCGACATCGACCCGGTGAAGGGGATGGCAAACAGAAGCTTCGAGGCCGCCAGCACCACCAGTACCTGCACGGCGCCGACCGCCAGATAGGGCAGCACCTTGCCCAGCATGATCTCGAGCGGGCTGGACGGCATCGCCAGAAGGTTCTCCATCGTGCCGCGCTCGGTCTCGCGCGTCAGCGCGATCGAGGTCATCATCACCATCGTCATCTGCAGGATGACGCCCAGCAGGCCGGGCACGATGTTGTATTGCGAGACGGCTTCCGGATTGTAGCGCCGGTGCACCACCACCTGGAGCTGGCCCCGGGCAGCTTCGGCCGCCGTCTCCTGCATGCCGCGTGCCCTGAGCAGCGCCTGGTTGGCAACGGTGCCGAGCGTCGAGATGGCGCCGCTGGCGACGGCCGGGTCGGTCGCATCCGCCTCGATCAGGATCTGCGGACTATCGCCGCGCTCGACCCGTCGGGCAAAATCGGCGGGAATGGTGACGACGAAGGCGACGTCGCCGCGCGCCATCAGGAATTCGGCTTCGGCGGCACTTTGCGCGACATGGTCGAAGCGGTAATAGCCGGTGGTCTGCAGCGCCGAAACCATGGCCCGCGTGTAAGGATCGCTGCTCATCACCACCAGCGCTGCCGGCAGGCTCTTCGGGTCGTTGTTGATGGCATAGCCGAACAGCACCAGCTGCATCAGCGGCACCCCCAGCATCATGGCGAAGGTGATGCGGTCGCGCCGCATCTGGATGAACTCCTTGATCAGCAGCGCGCCGAGCCTGGCAAAGGAAAAGACGCTATTTATCCCATTTTTCATCCCATGTTGTCCTTCGAACCGGACATGAACTGGATGAACACATCCTCCAGGCTGGTCTCGCCAGGCGATACCGTGACGCCCTTGTGCTCTTTCTCGACATCGGCGAGCGCTGCCTGAAGCGCCTTCCTGTCGGAGCCGACGACATGCAGCGTCGCGCCGAACGGCGCCACTTGATCGACGCCGGGGCGGCCACTGAGTGCGGTCGCGACCTGGTCGAGGCGCGGCCCTTGCAGGACGAAGGTGGTCAGGCCAGCGTTCCTCACCACGTCCTCGACCGTGCCGGTAGCCAGCATCTTGCCATAGGAGATGTAGCTGATGCGATGGCAGCGCTCGGCCTCGTCCATGTAATGGGTGGAGACCAGCACGGTCAGCCCGCCGCTCGCCAGCCGGTGGATCTCGTCCCAGAATTCGCGCCTAGCCTTCGGATCGACGCCAGCCGTCGGTTCGTCGAGCAGCAGCAGTTTCGGCTTGTGCATGATGCAGGCGGCCAGCGCCAGCCGCTGTTTCCAGCCGCCGGACAAGGTGCCGGCCAGCTGGTTCCTGCGCGATGTCAGGCCGAGCTCCTCAAGCGTCTTAGCCACATGCTCGTCGAGCGGCTTCAGCCGGTAGAGCCGCGCCACGAATTCGAGATTCTCGCCAATCGTCAGGTCTTCGTAGAACGAGAATCTCTGCGTCATGTAGCCGACTTCGCGCTTGATCCGCAGGCTGTCGGTGCGGATGTTGAAGCCCAGGACCGTGCCTTCACCCTCATCCGGCGTCAGCAAGCCGCACATGATGCGGATGGTCGTCGTCTTGCCTGAGCCGTTCGGCCCGAGGAAGCCGACGATCTCGCCCTCGGCCACCGTCATCGTCACATGGTCGACAACGGTCTTGTCGCCGAAGCGTTTGACCAGGCCGTGCACGTCGATGACGTTCATTTTCCGATGTCCGCCAGATCGACGTCGACGATCTGCCCGGGCTGCAATGCGCTGGCGTCGCCCTCCGGCCGCGCTTCGACCAGATAGACCAGCTTTTGCCGGGTCTCGAGCGAGTAGATCACCGGCGGCGTGAATTCCGGATCCGGCGACACATAGCTGACGCGAGCCTTCACGCCCGATCCGCAACCGTCGCAATGGACGTTGAGCAGCGTGCCGACCTCGACCGACGAGAACGCGCTTTCCGGCACATAGACGCTGAGCTTCACCGCGCCGTCCGGCAGCATGGAGATGACCGGCGCGGTCGGACCGGCCGTGTCGCCTGGATAGCGGATGACATCGTTGACCCGGCCGGGCGAGGGAGCCGTCAGCACGCGCTTCGACAACCGCCATTGCGCTTGCTCCAGGGCCGATTGCGCCTGCCTGACCTGATTGTCGGCGGCCTTGATCGTCTCCGGTCGTGCCGGCAGGCCGCCGACGGCGAGATTGGCCTCCGCCTGGCCGACCTGCGCGTTGGCCGTCTCCAGCGTCGCGGAAGCCGTGTCGTAGTCGGCCTGTGTGCCGGTGCCGCGTTTGAACAGATCACTGGCGCGGATGTAACGGCGTTTGGCGTCGGCGGCTTGCGCCTTGGCCATGTCGACCTGCGCCTTGAGCACCGCGATCTCTTCCGGCCGTTTGCCGACCTGCAGGTCGGCAAGTTGCGCCTGGGCCTGCGCAAGGGCCGCCTCGGCTTGTGCGATCGCGATCTTGGCGTCGGCGTTTTCCAGCGTCACCACAGGCGTGCCGGGCGCGACGCGGTCTCCGCGCTTGACCGCAATCGTCTCGACCTGCGCCACCTCGATCGGCGCCAGCAGCACATAATCGCCCTCGACGTAGCCGACGGCGAGCGGTGCTGCCGGCGCGCAGGCGCTGAAAAGCTGGGCGGCAAGTGGCAAAGAACAGAGCAGGCTCATGATCCACGATCCTTCCGGACAGCCAAATCGCGCCGAGCTAGGATCGCGCTGAGATTGTCGGTTATTGTTGCCGCGATCTTGCCGGCCTCGTCATCGCCGATCTCGCGCCAGCCCATCCGGCGCATAACTGCCTCGCGGCCGATGCGGAAGTAGACGACCTGGCCGATCAGCGTGAATACCGTGAGTTTTGTAAGCTCGCTCTCGGCCGGCTCGCCCGTCGCCTGTTCCCAGATCAGGCAGAGCCGGTGATGCGCCGGTTCGAACACGCCATCATAGATACGGTCGAGCGCGGCGGTTGGATGCGACAGCTCACGCAGGACGAACTGCACAATCTCGCCGGCTTCCGGCCTTGCCGCGATGAACGCGACCATCCGCTCCAGTGCGACGGCTAAATGTGCTCGCGCGGCCTCGGTGTCCGCCAATGCCGCGGGCGGCGCTTGCAGATTGCCGATCGCCTGCCCGGCAACGGTCTGGATGGTGTCGACGATGTAGTCGGCCGCCGCGTTGCGGAGCCCTTCCTTGCCGCCGAAATGATAGGCGATCGAGCCTATATTGGCCTTGGCCTCAGCCGCGATCTGGCGCGTCGACGTGCCGTCGAAACCTTGGCGTCCGAACAGCTTCAGGGCCGCGCGCACGAGTGCCGTCCGCGTCATATCTGCGGCGGTCTTGGGCGCCTCATGAGGAAGGCCGCTGGCACTGGGCGATTTGATCATGGCCGACCATTTAATCAATCGAATGATTAAAGTCAAGTGCGGTCAAGCGGCTTGCCAACTCTGGCCGTGCACGCTTTAGTGCCCGGCCATGGGCAAGGAAATCGAGCGTAAATTCCTGGTCTCAGGTGAGGAATGGCGGGCAATGGTCGAGGCGGACATTCATATCCGTCAATACTATCTTGTCGCCGAACCCAGCCGCACGGTGCGTGTGCGCATCAGCGATGACGCCGCCGCCAAGCTGACGCTCAAGTTCGGCAGCCAGGCACGCAAGCGCGATGAATTCGAATATCCGGTGCCTTTGGCGGAGGCGCAGGAGATGCAGGCCTTTGCCATCGGACATGTTATCGAGAAGACACGCCACCATGTTAGACACCGCGGCTATCTCTACGAAGTCGATGTCTTCGGCGGGACGCTTGCGGGGTTGGTGATCGCCGAGCTCGAGACGCCGGAGGATGTACCAGACGAAATGCTGCCAGATTGGCTCGGCCGTGAAGTCACCGGCGAGCCGAGATATTACAACGCGTCGCTCGCCCTTGGGGGGATTCCGGAGATCGTCGCATGAGCTTTCGTATCGATCCGCGCATGTCGCTGACCGGCGAGGTCAGGCGCATCCTCGCCGATGAGATCGGCAAGGCGATCGACCATCTGAACGCGGCGCGTGACAGGCCCGAACAGGGGCTGCACAAATGCCGCAAACGGCTGAAGAACGTCCGCGCCTTGCTGCGCCTTGTCCGTTCCGGAGACGAAACATTCTGCGGGACCGAGAATCAGTGCTACCGCCAGGTGGCGGCCCTGCTTGCCGGTCCGCGTGAGGCGACCGCGCTGGTCGAAACAATCGACCGGCTGGCGGCAAGCTTTCCCGAGCAAAGTGCCGGCGGTGGCCTCGGTGCCGTGCGTGACAGGCTCGTCGCGCGCCAGCATGAACTGCATGGCGGAGCAGGCCTCGATGCTGCGATAGGCGCGGCGATTTCCGCTTGCGAGGAAGGTGTCGCCCGGATCGACACGCTTGCTCTGCCCGACCAGCCGGAGCAGGCTGCCGACGTGCTTGCCGAAGGCGCGCGCATCACTTTGCGCCGCGCCAGGAAAGCGCTGGACAAGGCGGCTTCGCGCGGCGAAGCCGATGACTTTCACGATCTGCGCAAGGCGGCCAAGACGCACGGCATGCATCTGTCGCTGCTCGGCAGGCTGTGGCCGACGCCGATCAAGACGCGGCGCAAGGCCGTCGACGAATTGGGCGAGCGGCTTGGCGAACTGCACGATGTGTTCGTTATGCGCGCGCTTCTCGACGCCGAGGACCAGCCGCTCGGCCCCCCTGAGGAGACGCGGTTGCTTGCCAAGCTGCTGAAGCACTCGGAAAAGAGCCTGAAAAAGACCTGCCTCGCCGAGGCGGCCGGGCTTTTCGGCGACAGTCCGAAGCGCTCGACGAGGAAGCTTGCCCGCAAGGTGCGCGACGATCTCACAGCGGTACCGCAGCACGAAGACGCCGGCGCGCCTGGCGTGGGCTGATCATGGTCTAATTTGCCGCCCTGTGGTAATCGCCGTCTGGCATGACCGAGCCCGGCGACACGCTTCTGGACCGACTTGGCCGCTGGCTTGCCGGCCGGCTGCAGGAGGAATCGTCCGGCTACGAGCCTTACACGCCGTCGGACGCCGAAACGCTGCGCCGCACGCTCGAGCCCGGCGACATCCTGCTCATCGAAGGCAACCAGAGGATCTCGGCGGCGATCAAATACCTCACCCGTCGACCTGGTCGCATGCCGCCTTCTATGTCGGGGATGCGCTGCCGGAGCCGGAGGACGGATCGGAACGGCGGCGCCTGATCGAGGTCACGCTCGGCGATGGCTGCATCGCCGTGCCGTTGTCGCGCTACCGCAGCTACAACACCCGCATCTGCCGGGCGAGCGGCCTCGCTCCCGAAGATCGCGACACGGTCGTCGCCTTCATGATCGGCAGGCTCGGTCTCAGATACGATCTCAAGAACATATTCGACATGCTGCGCTACTTCTTGCCGACGCCGCCGGTACCGGTGCGTTGGCGCCGCCGCATGCTGGCTTTCGGTTCCGGCGACCCGACGCGCGCCATCTGCTCGTCGCTGATCGCGGAGGCTTACGGCCAGATCCGCTACCCGATCCTACCCGAGATTACCCGGGCGCCCGGCCGTGCCTCGGCCCAGTCGAGCTATTCGCGCAGGGAAATCCTGCACATCCGCCATCACTCGCTCTACACGCCGCGCGACTTCGACCTGTCGCCCTATTTCCGCATCGTCAAGCCGACGCTGGAATACGGCTTCGACTACCGGCAGATGGTCTGGGATGACAAGGTGGCGGCGAACAAGACCGCCGAATAGCCGCTCGATCTTGTGGTTGAGCATGGGCCCTCCGAGAAACCGGTTTGCGGCCGATACTCAGGGGTAAGAACCTCAGTCAGACTGGCTGCCGCCAACAGCCCGGACTCGGTCGTTCTGCATTCTGACCTAGGCCGGCAGACGCCGTCCGTTTGCGGCGGCCGCAACTCGATCGTCCGTCCGCGCGCCTGCGTCGCGCGGATGTGGCCCGATCGGCATGATCACCGGGAACGGCGTTGCGCCGAACGCAAACGTCCATTTGTAGCCGACCAGTCCGTCTTCGGGCGTCGTGTGCTGGTCGTGATGAGCAAGCAATTTGGCGCGCTCCGCCAATTCCTCCGCCTCGCGCCTGACCATTTCCGCCGTTTCCGGCCGCATCCGCCTGGAGAAGCTGACGAATGTCGCCTCGCGCTCAAGATGGGTGATGGCCCAGCCGATGAAATTCTTGTTGGTCATCTCGAACAGCGGCCGCAATGGCCCGTCGAAATTCCACTGGATCGGCGCCTCGACCAGCAGCCTTGCCGACAGGCCGCGACCGAGCGCGACCAGGCCGAGTTCCTCGAGGTCGCGCAGATAGAGGAAGATCGAAGCCTCGCTCAGCCCTTGTGAGCGCATGATGCCTTCGGGAGTGAATTTCTCGGAAAGCATGACGAAGACGAACAGCAGTGCCGGCCGCCCGGCGAGCTTGCGCTCGATCTCCGGCGCGATCTGGTTGGCGGGTCCTGGTCCTCTGTTCATAGAGCCGAGCACGTTCTCCAACTCCACGCCGGCGGCAGTGCAGATCTCCATCAACCGGTCGAGCTTGCAGTTGCGCTCATGAAAGATGCGTTTCACCGTCGGCTCGGAAACACCCATCCGCTCGGCAAGGACGCGGTAGGTCACGCCCTTGGCCTTAAGCGTCCGCTTCAGCGCTTCGAAGATCAGGCCGTTCATGGGATGCACCTCGTTTGCACGATTTGGTATCAGCCTTCGGTACTAGTCCTGATAGATCTTCCCGAAAAGTATCGAAAGGCCTAGCTCTCCGCCAGTCCATTACAGGAGACTAGCCATGAAAAGCCTCTTCACACCGATACTTCTCGCCATCGTCGGCATCGCGACTGCGCCGGCAGTTCAGGCCGCTGAACTCTGGCGCACCGGCGGCCTCGAGCAACCGGAATCGGCGCTGTTCGATGCCGCCGGCAAACGCATCATCATCTCGAACATCGTCGGCAATCCCGGCGAAGCCGACGGCAACGGCTATCTGTCGATCCTGTCGATGGACGGCAAGATGGTTACGCAACACTGGACCGACGGCATGGACGCGCCCAAGGGCATGGCGATTGCCGGCGGCAAACTCTACGTCGCCGACCTCACCCATGTGCGCGTCGTCGATCTCGCAAGCGGCAAGCTAGCGTCGACGATCGACGTGCCGAACGCCGTCTTCCTCAACGACATGACCGCTGATGCATCCGGCAAGGTCTACGTCACCGATATGCTTGCCGATACGATCTATCGCATCGATGGCGACCGGCCGGAACTATTCGTCAAGGATGCTTCGCTCGCTTCGCCGAATGGCATCTTCGCCGATGGCGGCCGGCTGATCGTCGCTTCCTGGGGCAAGGGCATCAAGCCCGACTTCAGCACCGCGGAGCCGGGCGGCCTGCTCTCGGTCGATCTTGCTACCAAGGCCGTTTCGCCACTGCCCGGCGCGGAAAAGTTTGCCAACCTCGATGGCGTCGTTGCCAACGGCGGCAGCATCTACGCCACCGCGTATATGACCGGCACGCTCTACCGCTACAAAGCCGGCGGCACGCCGCAAGTGGTTGCGACGTTCAAGCCGGGTAGCGCCGACATCGGCACCGACGGCAGGTCGACCCTCTTCGTGCCGCTGATGAATGAGGGCGAAGTCGCAGCGTTGGGCCTCGACTAAGCCAGCCATCAGCTCAGGCGGCGGGCGCGGCTTTCTTCAGCTGCGCCCGCGCATCCGTGATCGAGGCGGCATAAGTCACCAGCGGCCGCTTGACGCCATGGTTGATCAGCATGCGGCGTATCTGCGGTGAAGCGCCTGATATAATGAACCGAACGCCGGCGCGGCTCGCCTTGTGGGCCGCGCCCTCGATGACATTGGCCGCCGTCGAATCGAAGAACGGCACCGCCGAGCAGTCGAGGATGAAGTTCTTGCGCTGGTCGGCGATGCGGTCCAGCACCGTGCCGACGGTCGAGGCGGCGCCGAAGAAGAAGGCGCCCGATATCCGGTAGACGACGGTGTCGGCATCGCTCGCTTCGCTGGAATCATAAGCACTGGCGCGGTCGGCGACGTCTTCCTGCACCAAGGATTGATGGTCCGCCTCCATCGCGATGCTCTTGGCCATGCGGTCGATGAACAGGATCGAGCCAAGCACGAAGCCGACGACGATGCCTTCAGTCAGGTCGCGGAAGATGACGATCAGGAACGTCGCCATCAGCACTAGCGCATCGCCGCGCGAGGCGCGCAGCAAGGTTGCGAAGGCCTGTTTCTCGAACATGTTCCAGCACACCACCGCCAGCACGCCGGCAAGTGCTGCAAGCGGGATATAGCTGGCCAGCGGTGCTGCCACCAGCATCAGCGCAAGCAGGATGGCCGAGTGCATCATGCCTGAGACCGGTCCATGCGCGCCGGCCCGTACATTGGTCGCGGTGCGGGCAATGGTGCCGGTGGTGCATATGCCGCCGAACAGAGCGGAGGCGACATTGGCGAAGCCTTGCGCCACCAACTCGCAATTGGAGCGATGCCGCCTTCCGGTCATGCCGTCGGCGACGACGGCCGACAGCAGCGATTCGATCGCCCCGAGCAGCGCAAAGGCGATGGCGTCCGGCAGCACGTCGATTATCCTGTCGAGGCTAAGCGGCGGGAAGGCCGGCCATTGCAGGCTGCGCGGGATGCCGCCGAAGCGCGTGCCGATCGTCTCGGCCGGCATGGCGAGCAATGCCACGACGAGGGATGCCAGTCCGATGGCAATCAGCATAGCTGGCCACTTCGGCCGAAACCGCTTCAACAGCGCAATGGTGATGATGGTCAATGCCGCCACCGCGGTTGCCGCGAGGTTGATCGTTCCGGCCGCCTCGCCGATGGCCATCAGCTTCGGCACCAGCGGCCCCGGTTCCTTGCCGGCGAGCTTCAGCCCGAACAGTTCGACGATCTGGCCGGAGAAGATGATGACGGCGATGCCGGCGGTGAAGCCGACGGTCACCGGATAGGGGATGAACTTGATGTAGGTGCCAAGCCTGAGATAGCCGATGGCAAGCAGGAACAGGCCGGCCATCATCGTCGCCAGCAGCAAGCCGTCGACGCCAACCCGCGCCACTGTCGCAGCCACAAGCACAATGAAGGCGCCGGCCGGGCCGCCGATCTGGAAACGGCTGCCGCCAAGCGCCGAGACCAGGAAGCCGCCGATGATCGAGGTGTAGAGCCCGCGTTCCGGCGTCACGCCTGAAGCAATGGCAATTGCCATCGACAGCGGCAGCGCTACGATGGCGACAGTCAGCCCGGCAATGGCATCTGCCTTGAAGTGCGCGAGCGTATAGCCCTCGCGCAACACCGTCACCAGCTTCGGCGTGAACAGTTCGGAAAATGTCGGGCGTGCCGGTTGATGCGCTGCCCGCCGGGTCTGATCCATCGAGTGCCTTCCCCATGAAACCAAGGAGGCGGCGGGATCGTCGGCAGGACTGTCGGCGGTCGCCGTCGCGACTTGGAGCGGCGTGCGTCCAAATGGGCGCACAGATACGCTCCAACACTTTTGAACGGCGCATCGGACTATCCGAAAATCGAATTTGATTTTCGGCGATGCGGCAGTACCGTCAGCCCTGCGGGTTCTGCGGCGTGACAGGCTTGAGGCGAACGCCCCTGCCGCCACGCTCGCTCGCCTGGTTCTCGCCGATCAGCTCGACCCCGGCCTCTTCAAGGGCCTGGATGACCTTCATCAGCGTATCGACCACGCCCCGGACCACGCCGTCGCTCGCTTCCATGCGCTGAATGGTTGGAAGCGAAACCCCGGCGCGCTCGGCGAGCGTCTTCTGATCGATGCCGGCCAGCGCCCTCGCGGCACGCATCTGCGCGGCAGTGATCATCGGCCAAAACCCCCGTCTGAATCTGCAGTATCACGTATAATACCTTCATTATGATGGTTCAAGCATCATCTTGCATATGTGAAACATGCAGCACTCTTTGCCAGCCGATGCGCTAGCATGCTACGGCATCGGTTGGCGGGACATCCATTGCGATCCCGATTTCACAGGCGACGACTCAAAAAGGATGAGCAGGTGAAGATATTCAAAGCGTTGGCGACCTCGACAGCCTTGCTGTCGATGGTTTTCCTGCTGGCAGGCTGCGGCCATGGTCTGATCAACAGGCTGATTTGACCGCAAATCGACTGACATGAGTCAGGTGCCGCCGGCCCGCCCGAGCCATCGCTGCAGGAACCGGGCCGCAAGCCAGCACAGCATCGCCCAGGCAAAGCCGGCGCACCAGCCGGCCATTACGTCGGACGGCCAGTGGACGCCGAGATAGATGCGGCTGATGCCGACCACCACCGTCGTCAGCACCGCCAGCCCGAGCACATAGATCTTCGTTGTCCGCCCGGGCAAAAACCGCGCCGCCATGCTGCCCAGCGTCAAATATGTCACCGCCGACAGCATGGCGTGGCCGCTCGGAAACGAAAGCGATGCCACGTCGGCGAGATGCGAGACCAGATCGGGGCGCGGCCGGTCTATATCGAACTTGAGCACGCTTGACAGGACCTGGCCACCCGCTACCGCGACGAACATGAGAAGCGCCGCGCCTGGCCTGCGTATGAGGAGCAGATAGACGATCATTGCCGCGGTAATCAGGACCAACACGCTGGCGCTGCCGAGGCTGGTGATGTCGCGCATCGCTCCTTCCAGCCACGCCGGTCCGATCGGATTGTCGGGTTGGCCGGCCTTGCGGAAGGCAAGCAGGATTTCGGTATCGAAGGCATGCGGCGTGGTGGCCCGCGCCATCTCCATCAGCTCCTCGAACCCCCACAGCCCGCCGGCAATGATCAGCCCGGCCAGCAGAACCGGGAACTCCAGCCAGTTGCGCAGTCTGCTTGCGGTCTTCATCATCGGCCCGATCGCAGTTACAGCCTTTGTAGATAGGGCCCGAGCGAGATCAGCGCCACAGCTGCGATGGCAAGCACAATGCCGGTCGCCTGCAAGGCATTGACGCGCTCGCCGAAGAAGACCAGCGCCACCACATTCACCGACACCAGCTGGATCACCGCTGACAGGCTGAACGACACCGACATGCCGAATTCACGGATCAGCCTCAGCATGATCAGATTGCCGAGCGAATAGAGCGCCAACGTCAGCACGATCTTGCCGAGGCTCGGCGCCAGCCCCCACTGTTTGGCAGCCATCGCCGCCAGCAGGAAGATCACCGTCGAAACGCAGAGCTGCCCAAGTCCCCAGAAACTCACTTTTTGTTCCTTCCGATGCAGTCCTACGCCCACCGCAGCTCTTGTTTCCGAAGCGCCGGTCGCGGTCAAGCGGGGCTGTTGCTGGATACGAAATCGCAGTGGTAATTAGCCGGCATGTCATCAAACTGTGACCTGCCGGCGATACCGGACTGGCCAGGCAACACGCTCCAGCAATCCATCCAGCCAGAGGCATGCCCCTATGACCGAACATCGCTCCCCTGACGCCCATTTCCGCACCAGCCTGCTCGAGGAAAACGACGGGCCAGGAGCCAATCCCACCGACAACCGCACCATGGGTGAAATCATCGCCGCGCGGTTCTCGCGCCGCGGCTTCCTCAAGGGCTCGCTTGCCGTCTCGGCCATAGCCGCTACCGTCAGCCCACTGGCGCTGATCACCGCCGACAACGCCCGCGCCGCCGAAGGCTCCGCCTTCGCTTTCGACGAGCTCGAGGCCGGCATCGACGACAAGCATCACGTCGCACCCGGCTATGACGCCGATGTGCTGCTGCGCTGGGGCGATCCGCTGTTCGCCGATTCGCCGGAATTCGATCCGACAAAACAGTCGGCGGAGGCCCAGGCCAGACAATTCGGCTACAACAACGACTATGTCGGCTATATCCCGATCGACGGCTCGGCCGAGCACGGCCTGCTGGTGGTCAACCACGAATACACCAATCCGCACCTGATGTTTCCGGGCCTCGTCACCATTGTCGACGGCAAAGCCAAGCAGGCGCCTCTCAGCAAGGAACAAGTCGACGTCGAGATGACCGCGCATGGCGGCACCATCGTCGAGATCCGCAAGGTATCAGGCAAATGGCAGGTCGTTCGCGACGGCAAGCTCAACCGTCGCATCACCTCCAACACCGAGATCGCGCTCTCCGGCCCCGTCGCCGGCCACGACCGCGTCAAGACCAGCGCCGACCCGAGCGGCACCAAAGTCATCGGCACTGTCAACAACTGCGCCGGCGGCGTCACGCCATGGGGCACCTATGTCATGGCCGAGGAGAACATCCACGGCTATTTCTCGGGCGAGCTGCCGCAGGGTAAGGAAGCCGCCAATTACAAGCGCCTCGGCATTCCCGAAGGTGCCTATGAATGGGCAGCGCATTACGACCGTTTCGACATCGGCAAGGAGCCGAACGAGCCGAACCGCTTCGGCTGGATCGTCGAGGTCGACGTCCAGGACCCGACTTCGGTGCCGAGGAAGCGCACCGCGATGGGCCGCTTCAAGCATGAGGGCGCTGAATCGATCGTCGCCAAGGACGGCCGTGTCGTCTTCTATCTCGGCGACGACGAGCGCTTCGACTATGTCTATAAGTTCGTCACCACAGGCAAGTTCAACCCGGACGATCGCGCCGCCAACATGGATTTGCTCGACGACGGCACCTTGCATGTCGCCAAGTTTGCCGACGACGGTTCGGTCGAGTGGCTGCCGATCGTCTTCGGCCAAGGGCCGCTGACGGCGGAGAACGGCTTCGCCAGTCAGGCCGACGTGCTGATCGAGACGCGCCGCGCCGCCGACCTGCTCGGCGCCACCAAGATGGACCGTCCGGAAGACATCCAGCCCAATGCCGCCAACGGCAAGGTCTATGTCATGCTGACCAACAATTCGAAGCGCAAGGCCGATCAGGTCGACGCCGCCAACCCGCGTGCCGAAAATGCCTTTGGCCACATCATCGAGATCGTCGAGGACGGCGGCGATTTTGCCGCCACCAACGGCAAGTGGGAGGTGCTCTTGAAATGCGGTGATCCCTCGGTTGCGGCTGTCGGTGCCACCTTCTCGACCGCAACCACGGCCAATGGCTGGTTCGGCATGCCGGACAATTGCGCGGTCGATTCGGCTGGCCGCCTCTGGGTCGCTACCGACGGCCAGGGCCCGAAAGCCACCGGCCGCACCGACGGTCTGTGGGCTGTCGACACGGAAGGGCCGGCGCGGGCGACATCAAAGCTGTTCTTCCGCGTGCCGATCGGCGCCGAAATGTGCGGCCCGCTGTTTGCGCCGGACGACCAGACCGCCTTCGTTGCCGTCCAGCATCCCGGCGACGGTGGCGAGGACTGGGAGGCTTTCGGCCGTCCGTCCTATTATGAGGATTTGTCGACCCGCTGGCCCGACTTCAAGCCGGACATGCCGGTGCGACCGGCGGTCGTTGCGATCACCAGGCAAGGTGGCGGCAAGATCGCGGTCTGACACGCAGGAAGGTCTTGCAGTCTCAAGGAAGGATTTCGGCGATACGAAATCCTTCCTTTCCGGATACAGCATGCATCCATGCTGCGCATGATGCGCCGACGAATTATTCGGTGCGCTGAACCACGGCCACATTCATTGTGCTTCGCAACCTGAAGCCAATGGACTCGTATAGTCTAATGGCCGTGGCGTTGCTGGCATAGGCGTGGAGATAGGGAACTTCGCCGCGCGCCATTATCCGGTTTGCCACGAACAGGGACAGCAGTTTGCCCAGGCCGCCGCCCCGAAATTCCGGATGTGAGCTCACCCCGCTGATTTCGGTATAGCCAGGTTGCTTCATGCGCTCGCCGGCCATCGCCGCAAGCCTGCCCTCGATTTTCACACCCCAAAAATCGCCCAGGCTCAAAGCTTCGAGCGTGAATGGGCCAGGCTTGGTGAGCAATGCCAGGGCGAGCATCTCAGCGGCATCGTCTCGCGTCAGAGACTGCACGCGCGGGTCGGAGACGATCTGCAATGGCTGCTCGGCAATCATTTGAACTCCGGCTGCGGTCGAAGTCGCGGAAAGCCCGGCGGGCAGAGCAATGGCGTCCGACTGAAGCAGGATGACACTCTCGCCTGGGGAGACAAGCTCTCCGAGCGCCTGCAGGCTTTCCGCGTCGTCCGCCCCGGTGGCGGCGAAAGGCACGATTGACGGCCGATATCGCATCGCGAGGTTGTCACCCTCCGCGAAGGCCCGATGTCGCGTCTGAAGCGCGCTCCAGATAGGGCGGTCAAGCAGGTGCCTCATTGCACCGCATCCTTCGGCTTTTTTACTCGATGGTCGAGGGGAGCCGCGGCGAGGCCGTCCTCGATGGTAGCCAGCTGATCGAGAAGAGGCCCCGAAAGATCCGCGCACAGATCCGCGACGGCGTTCTCGATGCAAGGCCAGACGTCGCGCTTTGCGACATCGACCAGCCGCCGGCCGCCCCAGGTGAGGGAGACAATCCTGCGCCGCTGGTCATCGGTCGACTGACTGACTTCGAGCAATCCCAGTTCGGCCAGAAGCGAGACGCTTCGCGTTACGCCTGGCTGCGCGATGCCAAGCGATTGCGCCAGTTCCCCGACTGGCAGCGGGCCCAGCCTGTCGAGCGCGGCCAACAGCGGGTACTGGCTCGCCTGAACCGGGACATCCAGCCGGTCGAGCAGGCGCTGCACCTCCGCTTGCAGTTGTTCGCCTATACGCTTCATCCTGCTGCCCAGGCACAGGAAACCAAGCGATCGTATGACGTCTTCCATAGGTCACTTCGTCTCGTGCGAAAAATCGATAACATGATATATAACAATGCATAAAAAAGCAAGCCCGAGCGTTCAAGCGCCGGCTCCAGGCACAGGCGCAGGGCCTATTTCGCCTTCGGAAAAGAAACGTCGATCGATAAGGCTGCTTTGCCTGGCACGGCCAGTCGATCAGTTGCGCAGCCGGTAGCCGGTCCTGAAGATCCAGGCGACGATCGCTATGCAGACAAGCAGGAAGACCACCGTCATACCGAGGCTGACGCCGACCGAAACGTCGGACTTGCCGTAGAAGCTCCAGCGGAAGCCGCTGACCAGGTAGACCACCGGGTTGAACAGCGTCACCGTGCGCCAGATGCCGGGCAGCATGTTGATCGAATAGAAGCTGCCGCCGAGGAAGGTCAGCGGCGTGATGATCAGCAGCGGCACCAGCTGTAGCTGCTCGAAGCTCTTCGCCCAGATGCCGATGATGAAGCCGAACAGGCTGAAGGTCACCGCCGTCAGCACCAGGAAGGCGAGCATCCAGAACGGATGCTCGATCGTCAGCGGTACGAACAGCGAGGCCGTCGCCAGGATGATCAGGCCAAGCACGATCGACTTTGTCGCCGCGCCCCCGACATAGGCGATGACGATCTCCAGGTAGGACACCGGCGCCGACAGCAATTCGTAGATCGAGCCGACGAATTTCGGAAAGTATATGGCGAAAGACGCGTTGGAGATCGACTGCGTCAGCAGCGACAGCATGATCAGCCCCGGTACGATGAAGGCGCCGTAGCTGATGCCGTCGATCTCGGTGATGCGCGAGCCGATCGCGGAGCCGAAGACGACAAAATAGAGCGACGTCGAAATGACCGGCGAAACGATGCTCTGCAGCACGGTGCGAAGAGCGCGCGCCATCTCCACCCGATAGATCGCCCATACTGCATGAAGATTCATGACCGCGCGCGGGTTCATGCCTGTTTCCTCACGAGATTGACGAAGATCTCCTCGAGCGAGCTGTTTTCCGTGTCGATGTCGCGGAACTGGATGCCGGCCGCCTCGAGCTCGCGGATCAGCGAGGCGACGCCCGGCCGTTCGCTCTGGTTGTCATAGGTATAGGTCAGCTGCCCGCCATCCGGCGAAAGCTCCAGCGCGTAGCGCGAAAATGCGTCGGGAACGGTGGCCAGCGGGCTGCGCAGTTCCAGCACAAGCCGCTTGCGGCCGAGCTTGCGCATCAGCTCGGCCTTGTTCTCGACCAGCACGATCTCGCCGCGGTTGATGACGCCGACGCGGTCGGCCATCGCCTCGGCTTCTTCGATGTAGTGCGTGGTCAGGATGATGGTGACGCCGTCTTCGCGCAGCCGGCGCACCATCGCCCACATGTCCTGGCGCAGCTCGACATCGACGCCTGCCGTCGGTTCGTCGAGGAACAGGATGCGCGGCTCATGCGACAGCGCCTTGGCGATCATCAGCCGGCGCTTCATGCCGCCAGACAGCGTGATCGCCTTGGCGTCCTTCTTGTCCCAGAGCGACAGGTCGCGCAGCACTTTTTCGACGAACGCCTTGTCCGCCGGCTTGCCGAACAGCCCGCGGCTGTAATTGACCGTCGCCCACACGCTCTCGAAGGCGTCGATGGTCAGTTCCTGCGGCACCAGCCCGATCAGGCCGCGCGCGGCACGGTAGTCGCGGTTGATGTCATGGCCGTCGACTGTGACGCTGCCCGACGAGCGGTTGACGATGCCGCAGACGATCGAGATCAGCGTCGTCTTGCCGGCGCCGTTCGGCCCGAGCAGCGCAAATATCTCGCCGCGCACAATATCGAGATTGATCTCCTTCAGCGCCTGGAAGCCGGTGGCGTAGGTCTTGGTGACCCCGGAAATCGAGATGATCGGCTGCATGGCTGAAAACGGCTGCTTGAAACAGAGTTGTTGATTTAATCCGCTGAATGTCGGTTCGCAAATCCGTATGTCAATGGCGCTCCTGACAGTTCTGGACATCGAGGTTCGCCGGAATAGGCAACACCCGCCTGGTCGTCCAGCAAAATTCCACGCAAAAGCAGATTAACCGGCACTGCGGCGTTCCGCCTCGCGGCGGGACGCCGCTTTGACCGTCCGGTGCATCCAGCCTATCCTTCTACGAACAAGCAGCAGCCGGAGCCGCCATGGACCCGCTCATTCTATCGCGCATCCAGTTCGGCGCGAACATCTCGTTCCACATCCTGTTCCCGGCGATCACCATCGCGCTCGGCTGGGTGCTGCTGTTCTTCAAGCTCCGCTATAACGCGACAAACGATTCCGCCTGGATGCGCGCTTATTTCACCTGGGTTAAGGTATTCGCGCTGTCCTTCGCCATGGGCGTGGTTTCCGGCGTCACCATGAGTTTTCAGTTCGGCACCAACTGGCCGGGCTATATGGAGACGGTCGGCAACATCGCCGGCCCGCTGCTGGCCTACGAGATCCTCACCGCCTTCTTCCTCGAGGCAGCGTTCCTCGGCATCATGCTGTTCGGCTTCCGTCGCGTCTCGAACCGCGTCCATACGCTGGCGACGGTGCTGGTCGCCGGCGGCACCACCTTGTCCGCCTTCTGGATCATCGCGCTCAATTCGTGGATGCAGACGCCGGCCGGCTTCGAGATGCGCGATGGTGTGGCGCACGCCACCGACTGGTGGGCCGTCGTCTTCAATCCGTCCATGCCCTACCGGCTCGTCCATATGCTGCTTGCTTCGGGGCTGACCGTCTCGTTCCTGATCGCCGGCCTGTCGGCGCTGCGCTATCTCTACGGCGATCGCTCGGAATCGATGTGGAAGGCGCTGCGCACCGGCGTCTTCACCGCCGCGATCCTGATCCCGATCCAGATCTTTGCCGGCGACCAGCACGGCCTCAACACGCTTGAACATCAGCCGCAGAAGATCGCTGCCATGGAGGCCAACTGGAACACCGGTCCCAACGTGCCGCTGGTATTGTTTGCGTTTCCCGATGAAGCGGCCAGGGAGAACAGGTTCGAGCTCACCATTCCCGACGGCGCCAGTCTCATCCTCAGGCATAGCGCCGGCGGCATCGTACCGGGGCTGAACGATTATGCCGGCAATCATCCCCCGGTATTTCCGGTGTTCTGGGGCTTTCGCATCATGGTCGGCACCGGCCTCCTGATGCTCGCCGTCTCCTGGTCGGCGGCCTTCTTCCTCAAGCGCCGCCACAGCCTGCCTAAGCCGCTGGCGCTTGTCATGGTGCCGATGGCGCTGTCCGGCTGGCTGGCGACGCTGGCCGGCTGGTACACCACCGAGATCGGCCGCCAGCCTTGGCTGGTCACCGGCGTGCTGCGCACCGCCGATGCTGTCGGGCCGGTCGCCGGCAGCCATGTCGCGCTGTCGCTCGCGGTCTATCTCATCCTCTACGCGCTGCTGCTGATCGCCTATCTCGGCGTGCTGGTGCATCTGGCATTGAAGGCGGCGAAGGATGGTGACACCTCGCCGCTGCCAGGCGTCATGAACAGGCCGCTGTCGCAGCCGGTTGCGCAACCGGGAGAAACATCATGAGCTTCGACTGGCCGATCCTGCTGCCCCTGATCTTCGCCGGCCTGATGGGCCTCGCTATCCTGATCTACGTCATCCTCGACGGCTTCGATCTCGGCATCGGCATCCTGTTCGCCGCAGCCGAAGATACCGAGCAGGATACGATGATCGCCGCCATCGGCCCGTTCTGGGACGCCAACGAGACCTGGCTGGTGCTGGCGGTCGGCTTGCTGCTGGTCGCCTTCCCATTGGCGCACGGCACCATCCTGACGGCGCTCTACATTCCGGTTTTCGTGCTGCTGGTCGGCTTGATCCTGCGCGGCGTCGCCTTCGATTTCCGCGCCAAGGTGCCGGCCGGCAGGAAGCACCGCTGGAACCGCATCTTCTTCCTCGGTTCGGTCATCGCTTCGCTGGCGCAAGGCTATATGCTCGGCGTCTATGTGCTCGGCCTCGACGTCGGCCCTGGCGGCATCGCTTTCGGCGCGCTGGTGGCGCTCTGCCTTGCCGCCGCCTACGCGGCGATGGGCGCGGCCTGGGTCATCTACAAGACCGAAGGCGACCTGCAGAGGAAGGCGGTGCTGTGGCTGCGCACGGCGTTGGTGCTGACCGCGCTCGGCATGGTTGCGGTATCGCTGGCCACGCCCTTTGCTAGCGCGCGCATCTTCGACAAATGGTTCGTCTGGCCGGCCATGCTCTATTTGTCGCCGTTGCCGATCCTGTCGGCAGTGCTGTTCCTGTGGCTGTGGCGCCAGACCTTCCATCTGCCGAAACCCGGCGACCGCCACGCGCTGCTCCCGTTCCTGACATTGGCCGCGATCTTCACACTCGGCTTTGCCGGCCTCGCCTGGTCGTTCTACCCCTTCGTGGTGCCCGACCGGCTGACCATCTGGCAGGCTGCTTCGGCACCCGAAAGCCTGGCAGTCATCCTGGTCGGCACGGTCGTCGTGCTGCCGATCATCATCTTCTATTCGTTCTTTGCCTACCGGGTGTTCGCCGGCAAGGCGACGGATCTGACCTATGACTGACCGGCATCGCCGGCGCCGCCTGAAACAGAATATTCATCTTCAAGCGGAATAACCTTCTCTGGCCGGCCCAGCAGAATCGCCGGCAGAAGAAGGGCAACAGAATGACCCCCTTTTTTGCGGCAAGGCAGGATCGGCTGTTGCTTCTGCTGATCCGGACGGTCGCGCTGATCGGCGCACTCGCGCTTGCCGGCCTGCTGCCGGCCATGCCGCAAGCGCATGCCCAGGACGCGGCCAACTGGACCGGCGTGTGGGACACGAAATGGCGCGGCGGCGGCGCCCAGATCAAGTTCGAGCAGACCGGCGCCGACGTAAAGGGCGTCTACCCGCTTTACAACGGCCGCATCGAGGCCAAGGCCGAAGGCGACAAGCTTGTCGGCCACTGGTTCGAAGGCGACCGCCAGGGCGCCTTCACCTTCGTCCAGTCGCCCGACGGCGGCAGCTTCATGGGCCGCTTCGATGCGGCCACCGCCGAATGGTGGACAGGGGTGCGCGTCAGCGCCGTCGAGGACGTCCGTGTCGACCAGTCGAGCCCGATGAGCACCATGCGCTCATTCCTGCAGACGATGAACGAGAGCGGCGCCGACAACGTGCCGCGCGCCACCGGCGGCGGCATGGGTCTTGCCGGTCTGGCAGCGGGTCTCGTCGACGTCACCGAGGCCGACCGCGGCGGCCTCAACATGCCCGATTATACCAAGCTCCTGTTCACCGTCATCGACAACGCGACGTTCCGCCTGTGGAGCCTGCCGCATGACACGATTGCCGGCGACGAGGTGACGGCGACGCTGCCGCAATACGGCACCAGGATTTCCTTCGACGTCACTTTTCGCCGCAGGAATGGCGACTGGTTCATCGTCGGGCCGCCACTTGCCCAGCTCCAGGCAAAGCTCGCCGAATTCCAGGAAGCGCGTGGCGAAGCCGTCGACATGGTCGACGATCCGAGCAAGCTCGCCTCGCCACGCGATACGTTCAAGGTACTGTTGAGCGGCCTCACCGAGGCCGGCGATCCGGCACAGGCGGCGCTCGACCTGCGCAACTACAGTCCGGCGGTGCGCGGCGACGAGGCTTTCCTGCTCGAGCGCTATCTCAAAAAGGTCATCGACCGCATCGGCTATGTCTATTGGCAGGAGATCCCCGACGATCCGAAGAGCAACACCCCCTTCGTCTATTTCGAGCATCCCACCGGCAACATCGTCATCGGCCCGGTCGAGACCGAGAAGGGCAAGATTTGGCAGTTCACGCCCGAGACGCTCGCCCACATCCGCGCGCTCTACGCCGACGTCGAAGACGTGCCGGTGGCGCCGGAATTCGCCGCCTTCGCCAGCACCGACCCGTTCTTCATCGCCCGTGGCCTCGCCCGCGAGATCAGCCCCGGCCTGCTCACCCGCGCCGGCCCGATGGAGCACTGGCAATGGTGGATGCTTGGCCTTGCCGCACTGGCCGGCATTGTCTTCGGCTTCATCGCCAATGCGCTGATTTCCTTGTTTGTGCGAAGGACGGACAGCTCGGCCTTCTTCCGCATTGTCGAATGGGCGGTGCGCTCGATCGTGCTTGGCTTCTTCCTGCTGTTGACGCTGCGCCCGCTCGGTCTGCCGCAAGTGGTCGCCGCCCCGGTCAAGGCAATCGCCTGGAGCCTGATCGTGATCGGCGCCGTGCCGGTGGTCTGGCACCTGATCGGCAAGGTCGCCGACCATTACCGTGGACTGTGGCAGGTGCCCGGCTATCACGACACGCTGATTTCGCTGTCCACCGGTGTCGCGCGCGTCGCCGTGCTGGTCGTCGCCTTCCTGCTGTTGGCCGAAGTGCTCGCCATCCCCTACGAAGGCGTCATTGCCGGTCTCGGCATCGGCGGTCTGGCGGTGGCGCTGGCCGCGCAGCCGACGCTGCAGAACTTCCTCTCCGGCCTGACGCTCTATGCCGACCGGCCGGTCAGCGTCGGCGACTTCTGCAAGTTCGGCGACCAGTCCGGCACGATCGAGCATATCGGCATGCGCTCGACGCGCATCCGGTCGCTCGACCGCACGATCATCTCGGTGCCGAACTCGGATTTCGCCGGCATGCAGATCGAGAACTACGCGCATCGCGACCGCACCCGGTTCGCGACGACGCTGCAGCTGCGCTACGAGACGACGCCCGATCAGCTGCGCTACGTCCTGGCCGAACTGCGCAAGCTGCTGATCGCCCATCCGCGCGTCATCGACGAGCCGTGCCGCGTGCGCTTTGCCGGCTTCGGTGCCTATTCGCTCGACATCGACGTGTTCACTTACGTCAAAACCGCCGACGTTGCCGAATTTCAAGCCATCCGCGAGGACATCCTGTTGTCCATGATCAACATCATGGATGATGCCGGTGCGCAGTTCGCCTTCCCTTCGTCACTGGAATACAGAGCCACCGACCTTCCGGTCGACGACGAAAAACGCATCGCCGCGGAGAAAAGGGTCAGCGATTGGCGCGAGGCGCAAAATCTGCCTTTCCCCGACTTCAGCCAGATCGACAAATTCGCGTTCAACAACACACTTGCCTACCCGCCTGAGGGCTCGGCGCATTATCGCGAGACAGAGCCCGACCCGGACTCGGCCGAGGCAAAGGCGACGCTGGAGAAAGTGCGCTGGAGCCTGCCCTGGAAGAAGGGGGGGTAGTTTCGAGACGTTGGCGGGACAGCACCCCCCTCTGGCCTGCCGGCCATCTCCCCCGCAAGGGGGGAGATTAGCAGTTTCAGCGCTCCGCTCGTCCTGAACGTTGGAGATTTGGCGAAGGTCGAGGTGATAGCCGATCTCCCCCCTGTTTGGACCGGGGACATCGCGAACAGGTGTGCGAGGACATCGCGAACAGTTTGGCGCGCTTTGCGCTGGGGGGTTCGGGATGCCATTCGAGGACACGAGCGCGATGAAACAGAAGCTGGAGTTTGTGCGGCTGGCTACGGCCGAGGGGGCGAATGTGAGTGCCTTGTGCCGACGCTTTGGGATTGGTCGAACATGCGCTTACAAGTTGCTCGCACGCTGGCAGGCTTTTGGCGCAGCCGGGCTTTTGGAGGGTTCGCGCCGGCCGCAGTCGAGCCCGACGCGCAGCGCGCCCGAGGTCGAGGCGGCAGCGCTTTCGGTGCGCACGACGCATCCGGCCTGGGGCGGGCGCAAGATCGCCCGGGTGCTGGCGCGTCAGGGACTTGGCCATCCGGCTGCCTCGACGGTGACTGGTATCCTGCGCCGCAACGGCGTCGAACTGGGCGCGCTGGGCGGCGGCGCCAAAGCGTTCATCCGCTTCGAGCACGCCGCGCCCAACGACCTGTGGCAGATGGACTTCAAGGGCCATGTGCCGTGGCGCGCCGGACGGTTGCATCCGCTGACCGTGCTCGACGATCATTCGCGGTTCTCGCTGGTGCTGGAAGCTTGTCCCGACCAGACCACCGAAACTGTCAAAACCCGCCTGATTGCGGCCTTCCGACGCTACGGCCTGCCATGGCGCATCGCCACCGACAACGGCCCACCCTGGGGCGATGGCGGCCGCAACAACTTCACCATGCTCGGCGTCTGGCTGATCGAGAACGGCATGTCGGTCAGCCATTCCAGACCCTGCCATCCACAGACGCTGGGCAAGGAGGAGCGGTTCCACCGCACGCTCAAGGCCGAGGCGCTGCAGGGCCCGCCCTTCGACAGCTTGCAGGCGGCGCAGCGCGCTTTCGACGCATGGCGCCACATCTACAACACCGAGCGGCCGCATCAGGCCATTGCCGACGCTGTGCCGCTCGAGCGCTATCGTGCCTCGACGCGCGACTTCGCCGATACCGTCCAGCCGTTCGAATACGCGCCCGGCGACCAAGTCCGCAAAATCCAGCAGAAAGGCACAACCTCGCTGTTCGGGCATGCCGTCAAGATCTGCAAGGCTTTTGCCGGCAAAGCCGTCGCCTTCCGCCCGACCGAAACCGATGGCGTCTTCGATGCCTACTTCCGTCATCAGAAAATCCAGACCATCGACCTCAACGCAAGCCAACGATAGGGTGGGAAACTGTTCGCGATGTCCCCGCACACCTGTTCGCGATGTCCCAGGTCCAAACAGGGGGGAGACAAGCAACTACTCACCCCGCCGTGTATCCTCCATCCACGGCGAAGATTCCGCCGCTGGTCCATGCCGCTTCGTCGCTGGCGAGATAGACCGCGATGCCGGCAAGGTCGCTGGTCCGGCCGATGCGGCCGAGCGGATAGCTGCGCTCCACATAGGCGTTGAGCTCGGCTTGCGCGGCTTCCGGCAGGTTTTCGATCGACCTGCGCCGCATCGCTGTGTCGACCGTGCCGGGCGCGATGGCGTTGACCCTTATGCCGCGCGGCCCGAGCTCGAAGGCGAGCGACCTGGTCAGCGAATTGAGCGCGCCCTTCGACAGCGAATAGAGGCTGGACGGCCGCTTCGGGATCATCTTGTGCGCGAAATAGGACGAGATGTTGATCACCGAGGCCGCGCCCGGCGCGAGATGTGGCAAAAGCCGTTGGGTGAGGAAGAATACCGCCGTGACGTTGAGCGCGAACGACTGCTGGAACTGGTCCTCACTGACGGTTTCGAACGGCACCAGGAACGCCACGCCGGCATTGTTGACGAGGATATCGAGAGGTGGGCCGCGCCTGGCATGCTCGACCACGGCGTCGATGCCGGCGCTGGCCGACAAATCGGCCGACAGCGTTTCTACATTGTTCCCGAGCTGCTTTCGGGCGGCGTCGAGCTTTTTGCCGTCGCGGCCGACAATCAGCACATCCGCGCCTTCGCGCAAAAACGCCTCGGCGATTGCCAGCCCGATCCCGTCCGAGCCGCCGGTGACCAGCGCCCGTTTGCCGCCCAGTCTCATCCAACACTCCCGCGGATTGCCGTCTTGTCTGATAAGGAGAACAGCGCCGTTGCCAATTGTGGTCAAGCCGCCGGCCTATCCTACAATATGAACTTTCGGCTGATGCGCCTGTCTATTCGGCAGCGGCTGCACCGCGACGAACAGCCAGGCGGGTAGCGACGAAATCCTTGACCTGATGAATGGCCTGGTCACGCGTAACGCTGCCGGGCTGCAGGCCAAGCCGCAACCACAGTCCATCGATCAGGGCGGTGACGCCGAAAGCGATCTCGTCAGCATCGCGTGCCGGCGCCAGACCGCGCAGGCCGGACAGCAGGTTGGAGCGCATGCGCGCATGAATCACCTTCTGGATGCGGGCCAGCTTTTCGTCGCGCGGCACCTCCGCGCAAAGCGAAAGCCAGGCATGGCAGAGGGACGGCTGGAAGAGATGCGGCTCGAAATTGCCTTCGATAATGGCATCTATCCGTTGCATTGGCGTGCGCGCCTGTCTCAGCCGCTCGACCACTGCATGACGCAGCACCAGGTTCGATTCCCGCATGGCGTGCTCGAACAGTTCCTGCTTGCTGTTGAAATAGTGCAGCACGATGCCCTTCGATGCGCCGGCCTGTGCCGCCACTTTTTCGATGGTCGCGCCAGCTATGCCTTCGCGCTGAAGCACGGCAAAGGCGGCTTGCCGCAGCTCCTTGCGGCGTATGTCGCTGAGACGCTTGAGTTTCACGGGCCTGGATCCATGCATCGAAAACCGACGTTGACATTTTCGTCCGCCGAGATCAAGAATTGACCGGTGGGACAATTTAAAAACCGAGTGGTCAACATTGTTGGTGTTGGCGAAATGAGGAGAACCGAAATGCTTCGTAGCCTTGGAATGGGAGCCTCGCTCTGCGTCCTGCTGGCTAGCCAGCCGATCTTTGCGGCTGAACCCGAGCAATGCAAGGTCGTGCGCATGGCCGAGCCTGGATGGAACGACCTTGCCTTCACCACCGGCGTCACCAGCGTCTTGCTCGATGCGCTCGGCTACAAGCCGGCAAGCTCGCTTCTGGGCATCAACGTCATCTATGAATCCCTGAAGAACAATGATTTGGACGTGTTCCTCGGCTATTGGGATCCGGCGATGATCACCTACTACGAGCCCTATAAGAAGGACGGCTCGGTAGACGATGTGCGCGTCAATCTCGTCGGCGCCAAATACACCTTTGCCGTGCCGACTTACGTCTGGGAGGCCGGTGTCAAGGATTTTTCCGACCTGCAAAAGTTCGCCGACAAGTTCGGCAGGAAGATGTACGGCATCGAGCCGGGCTCGAACCAGCTGATGATGGACGCCATCGCCGATAAGTCGCTGGGCCTCGATGGCTGGCAGGTCGTCGAGTCGAGTGAAGCAGGCATGCTTTCCGAGGTCGGCTACGAGATCAAGGAAAAGCGCTTCATCGTCTTCCAGGGCTGGGCGCCGCATCCGATGAACACGATGTACGACTTCAAATATCTGAGCGGCGGTGACAAGTTCTACGGCCCGAACTTCGGCGCCGCGACGGTGACGACGCAGGTGCGCAAGGGCTATCTGCAACAATGCCCGAATGTCGGGCAGTTGCTGAAGAACCTCGCCTTCGATATCGATTTCGAAAATCTCGGCATGGGCTATCTCATCAATGACGGCATGAAGCCGGAGGAAGCCGGCCTGAAGGCGGTCAAGGAGAATCCGGATAGGCTCGGCGCCTGGCTAGCCGGTGTCACCACATTCGATGGCAAGCCCGCGCTCGACGCAGTCAAGCAGCAGCTCGGCCTGTGATATCGGCCGATCAGGCGGGCTGGAACGGCCGCAAGCGCAAGGTCGGGATCGGCAGCACTGAAGCGGCCTGCATCGAAATCGCCGGGCAGGAGCCCGCGCTGGTGCTGGTGCACGGCTTCTCCGACACGAGCCGCAGCTTCTCCTTGCTGGCGCCGCATCTCGCCGGCCGCCGGCTTGTCATTCCGGACCTGCGCGGGCATGGCGCCTCGCCGGCCGGGACACGCGGCTTCGCCCCGGCGGATTTCGCGGAAGACGTGGCAGGTTTGATCGAGCGATTGCGGCTCGAGCGGCCGGTTCTGGTTGGGCATTCCCTGGGCAGCATGGTGGCGATCGAGGCAGCCGCGCGCTACCCCGAGATGATCGGCGGCCTGGTGCTGATGGCCGGAACTCTGAGGCCGCAGATCGGTGAGGATCACCCGATTACCATTGGTGTGCGGGCGCTTCGAGATCCGATATCGCCGGCCGATCCGTTCTATGACTATTGGCATGCCTGCGAGGCCGAGGTTCCAGCGGACTTCCTGACCATGGCTGCAAAGGAGGCGTCAGCCATGCCGGCGGCACTTTGGCGCGCAATCCTGGAGCAGGTTCGGCGCGTCGATTTGACCGACAAGGCGCGCACGCTGCGCCTGCCGGCGCTTGTCATTGCTGGCGAGCGCGACCTGCTCTTCGACGAAACGCACCAACGGCGGCTCCTCGAAGAAATCCCTAGCGCCGCGTTCGTGAGCGCGGTGCGCTGTGGCCACAATCCGCATTGGGAGGACCCGGCATTGGTCGCGGCAGCCATCGCCCGCTATTTCAAGGTCCGGACCAAAGCTGGACCCCAGCCGACAGCCGAAGCGACCGGTAGTGCGGGCTGAGAGCAGTCATGAACCTTTCCGAATACATGGCGCTGGATGCCGTCGCCCTGGCCGGGCATGTTCGTTCGGGCGAACTGTCCGTTGTCGATGTCGTCGAGGCGGCCATCGAAGCGATCGAAAGCATCAATACCGCCATCAACGCCGTGACGCTGATCGATGCGGACCGGGCGCTTTCCGTAGCGGCAAGCTGCAACCGGCAGGCGGCACTAGCCGGCATTCCTTTCCTGGTCAAGGACACCGGCGTCCATGTGCGGGAGTGGCCGACGACGCACTCGTCGCTCTACTTCAAGGATGCCGCGCCGAAGCCCGACAGCGAGATCGTCCGGCGCTGGCGGGCCGCCGGTCTGATCTTGTTGGGAAAGACAAACACGCCTGAATTTGCCAACGACTTCGTGACTGAGCCCAGCTTTCGCGGCCCCACCTTGAACCCCTGGGATCCTTCGCTGACGGCGGGCGGTTCGAGCGGTGGTGCTGCTGCGGCGGTGGCAAGCGGTATGGTGCCGGTCGCCCACGGTTCCGATATCGGCGGCTCGATCCGGGTGCCGGCTGCCTGTTGCGGCGTGTTCGGCATGAAGCCGTCGCGCGGGCTCACGCCTGTCGGGCCTGGTCGAGGTCAGGTCGGCGCCGGGCTCTACGCCGAGAACGTCCTGTCCCGCACCGTTCGGGACAGCGCGGCCATGCTGGACATGACTGCCGGTCCAGAACAAGCAGCGCCTTACTCCGTGTCGAAATCGGTGCCGTCCTACCTGGACTGGCTGTCTTCCCCCGGCGAGCGTCTGCGCGTCGCGTGCCTGGCGCACCGGCCGGATGGCACGCCGGTCGCGTCCGAGATTGGGGAAAAATTCCAGGAAGCCATGATCCTCCTCGAGGACATGGGGCACGAGGTCACAGAGGCGCGTTTCCCGCGGGAAGCCAGCGCCGAAGCTGACTGGAGCATCTTCTGGATGTCGGAGGTTGCGCGGCTGGTTGACGAGCGCGCCGATGAGATCGGGCGGATGCCGGCGGCTGGCGAAATCGAAAGCCTGACTCGTCACGCGCTCGACTGTTTTCGACGGTCTTCGGCCGCCGACTATCTCAGGGCGCAGGACCACGTGCACAGCGCTTCGCTGGCGATGGCGATGGCATTCGATGCGTTCGACCTGATCATGACGCCGACCACGGCCGACCTGCCGCCTCGGCTTGGCGCCATCCATGGCGATGGTGCTGTCTTCGATTACGAGGCTTGGGCGAGCCGAGCTTACGGCTTTGCGCCTTTCACAGAAATCTTCAACGTCACCGGGCAACCGGCCGCCAGCCTGCCGCTGTTCCAGTCGAAAGGCGGCCTGCCGATTGGCATCCAGCTCATTGGCCGTAAGAACGAGGATCACCGACTGCTTCGCATTTCCCTTGACCTGGAGCAGGCAACCGCATGGACCACGCGTTATCAGGTGATCCATGCCAGGCATTTTCAGGCGTGAACCAGATGAGGGGACTCCGGCAGATATAGGCGCTTCAACGGCGTTGGTCATACCGGCGCCCGAACAGCGATCGCGCCGTCGGCGCCAGGCGCAGAACCTCCACGGGCCTGGCGAATTCCCGCTGCGCGGCCTGCTCGAATGCCAGCCATTCCGGAGAGGCAGCCAAGGCTGCCTCATGGCGGGCATGCGCTTGGGCGCTGTCGAAACCCGTGATGCTGATGAAGACGTTTTCGCCGGCCCGCACCGGCAACCGCGGAAAGCTGTTTTCGGCATGTTCGGTGACGAAGGCGGCCAGCGGCCGTGCGCCAAGTGCGGCGAGCACCGGAAGAGCCCCGGTCTGGAAATCCCTGGCGAAGCCGGATTCCAGACCCGGTTGCAATTGATGAATCCTGATGACAACAATTGCCTGCAAATCGCTGCTTGCGCTCGCTTTTTCGAGGTCCGTCTGGGTTGCTCGTTGCGATCCCGAGAGATCTAGGCCGGCGCCTGGCCAGGCCGGCTTCAGCAGCAGCACGTCGTCGGACGAGATCATCGTGGCGTTGGCGGCGTCGCGCCAGGCAGCCCAGACCGGCCCGTCATAGAAGGCGGTCAGAGCGTTTTTCCGCGCTTCCATACCGTCGAAGCCGCGCAGCCAGACGAACATGTCCGGCCGGTCGAGATCGCGGAACTGGCCGATGATGGTCATCCCTGCCGTTTCCTGGCCCTCGATCAGGTGATTGTCGAAGATGCCGATCAGCGTCTCGCGCCGGCCGGGTTTCAGTGTGTATTGCCTGAGTTCGACAACGGGCGAGGCGAGCAGATCGGATCTAGACTCGGCGTTCAAAGGCAGGTTCATCGCTCGATCTCCAAAACAGGGCAGTCATCCTGTTTTACAAAACAGACCGGTTGTCCTGTTTTGTCAATCTGCTATCGTGCGAAGATGTCAGCAGAGATAACCGCTCGCCCAAAGGCGCGGACTCAAAAACGCACCAACGACCCCGAAGGCATGCGTAAAAAGGTGCTCGATGTCGCCGAGGAGGCGTTTCAGGCACGCGGCTATCACGCCTCCAGCATGGGCGACCTGATGGCGACGGCGGGCGTCACCGGCGGCGCGCTGCACCACCATTTCCCAACCAAGAAGGCGCTAGCGCTTGCAGTGATCGAGGAGCGGGTCGCCGCCGCGGTAGAAGAGACATGGATCGCACCGGTGCGGATGGCTCCCTCAGCGCGCGAGGGCGTGCGCTCCGTGTTCGCGGCCGTCGCGGCGGAGCTGGAGCGGCAGGGTTTCGTGCGCGGCTGCCCGCTCAACAATCTGGCGCATGAACTGTCGCTTGCCGATCCGGATTTCCGCATTGCCCTTGCCGGCATTTTTTCGGCCTGGCGTCAGGCGATCGCCGACAAGATCAGCGCCGACCAGCAGGCGGGCCGGGAGCTGGGCACCGATCCGCAGCGCTTCGCAGCGCTCGCCGTCGCCAGCTATTCCGGCGCCATGTCGATGGCCAAGACCGCACAGGACGCAAGCGTGCTGCGCGACTGCCTGATGGCGTTGGATCAGGGAGTTATGTCGTCCAAAACAGGAACGAGGCGACGTAACAGGATACTGCACAGAGCCCTTTGACGCCGGCAGGACAGTCGCTCACTATGACCGAGGCGGGGAGGCCGAGCTCTTAATTCGGCAGCGGCTTGATCAGCTCGTAGCCGACCACGCTTTCGGCACTGGTGCCCTCGTCATAGCGCCTGGCCACAACTGCCTGCAGATCGGGTGCGTAAAGCGCGGTAAATTCGTCCCGCGTCTCGCCGGCCTCGCTCCTGATCGTCTGCCTGACCGCGAGCACGGAGTATTTGCATTCGCCCAGGCTGAACGTCTCCTTGCCCTTGACGTTGATCTCGAGCGTCTCGGTGCCCTTCGGCGGTTTGTTCGGTGCGAGACGGGCAAACACGATCTTGCTCTGGGCACCCGCCTTCAGCGGGAACACCTTCCTGAGATCGGAAAACGGGATCATCGCCAGCTGCCCCGTGCTGCTGTCGCGAAACACTTCGATCAGCCCGCCGAACAGGTACTGCGACTGCGGCGATTGCGACTGGTATTTGTTGGCCACGGCCACCATTCCGCCCGCCGCCGGACGAAATTCGCTGTGGATGCCGGGCCTTTCGAGAATGAAGCCTGCCTTGGCCGATTTGGCGTCGATGCACTCGGCGCCATGCGCTGCGCCCGTCACCGCCAGAATGGCCATTGTCATGCCGATGGATGCAGTTTTCATGGCGTCCTCCTCTGCCCGCGCAAGTTGAATGCCGAAAGCAATGCCAGACCTGGGAGAACGTGTCGACACACTTTGCGAGCAACTGGACTGCCGGTCCGCGTCGTGCTGAATTTTAGCGCATGATGCGTCGCATTTCCGCCCGCCCGGTCTCCCGGCGCAGCTTCCTGATGAAGGCAGCGGGCCTTGCCGCGGCCGGCGCCGTTTCGCGCCCGGCCTTCGGCCAGACCGGGCAGCGCATTCCGCCGATCGACGCCACCTTCCTGTTTATCGCTGACATCCATGCCTGCCGAATGGCGGACGGATTGAGCCCGCATTGCGAGCAGGAGGGCAAGACCGACGCTGCCTTGCTGCGCAATGTCGCCGCACTCAACGGCGTCGGTGACCGGCAATGGCCGGCTGAGATCGATGGCGTTGCCACCGGCCTGCGCTCGACGGGCAAAATCGGCACGCCGCTCGGCCTCGTCGTTGGCGGCGACATCACCGACGACGGCGGCGGCCAGATCACCCAGCCCAGCGAGGGCACGCAGCTGCTTCAGTTCAGCCAGCGCTACCAGCAAGGCGTCGGCCCCGACCGCGTGCACATGCCGGTCTATGTCGGCCTCGGCAACCACGACCTCGACCAGAACGGCCCGCGCTCTCATGTCGACTGGTATCGCCGCGAAATGCGCGACTACGTCGAGGTCAACCACCGCCCCGGCGTGTTCTTCAAGCCGGCTGCGCCGGCGACCGACTACGACGTCGAGACCGACTGCTATTCATGGGATTGGGGCGGTCTGCATCTTGTCCAGACGCACCGTTTTGCTGGCGATACCGGCCATGGCGCCGTCAGCAGCCTGCCATGGCTGAAGCAGGACCTGGCGACCTATGCCGGCGACGGCCGCCCGGTCATCCTGTTCCAGCATTATGGCTGGGATACTTTTTCGATTGAAAAATGGGACGCCGCCGAAAAAACCTTCGACGACAACGGCACGGGTCCGCCGCACTGGTGGAGCGAAGCCGACAGGCAGGCGCTGCTGGCTGTGCTGAAGGGTTACAACGTCGTCGGCATCTTCCATGGCCACCAGCACGCGACGCCGATGATCTACCACCGTGACGGGCTCGATTTGTTCAAGCCGAAGGCCGCCTTCATGGGCGGCTTTGCCTTGGCGCGGGTGACGGGAAACAGCATGGATGTGGTGCTGGGCGAAGCCGCCGGAGATCATGGCGAGGTCACCTTCACCAATGCATACAGCAAAAGCCTGACTTTCTGACGGGCAGGAGAGGACGCAAAAAGGCGGCCGAGCCGCCTTGTCCTGGTTCGCAAAGGGCCACCCTCAAAGCGCTTTCTTCACCTTGTCCTTCACGTCGCCGTAAGCCTTCTGCATCTTGCCGGTGGCCTTGTCGACGTCGCCTTCGGCCTCGGTGCGCCTGTTGCCGGTGGCCTTGCCGGCGGTCTGCTTGACCGAGCCCTTGGCTTGCTTGGCAACGCCGGCAACTTGATCCTTGTTCACCATCTCGCATCTCCTGAACCCGTTCGCCTGGAGAAACGGTCGCGGATCGCTTAGGTTCCGGGTTCGGCCGGTCGAGTTGGGATAGCTTCCGGCCGCGAAGCCGACAGGATAGGGTGCACCAGAAGCCCGGGCAGACAGGGCCGGAGGGACAATGGCTGAATTCACGCTCTTCATCGGCAATAAGTGTTTTTCGTCGTGGTCACTGAGGCCATGGCTGGCGATGAAGCACCTGGACATCCCGTTCGAGGAAGGTCTTGTGCGCCTGCGCACGCCCGAGACCGCGGCCAATCTGGCCAGGATATCGCCGACCGGCCAGGTGCCGGTGCTGAACCATCGGCTGCCGACTGGCGAGGTCCGGATCGTCTGGGAAACCCTTGCCATTCTTGAATATCTCGCCGAGCTGTTTCCGGAAAAAAAGCTCTGGCCGGCCGATATCGGCGCCCGTGCGCTGGCCCGCTCGGCGGCAACAGAGATGCATTCCGGCTTTCGCGAGGTCCGCTATGGCTGGCCGATGAATTTGCGCCGGCCAAAAGGCCATAAGCCGCTCGACGCCGAAGGTGAGACGCAACGGGCGCGCATCGAAGGGCTATGGCGCGAATGCCGCGAAAAATACGGCAAAGGCGGCCCGTTCCTGTTTGGCCATTTCACCGCGGCCGACGCCATGTACGCGCCGGTCGTCACCCGCTTCGACACCTATGGCGGCACGCCGGCAACCGATACCCGCGCCTATGTCGACGCCGTGCTTTCGATGCCGGCGATGCGCCACTGGTATGCCGAGGCGGCGAAGGAGCCATGGCCGGAGCCCGGCCCAGACGAGTAACCAAGCAAAGCCGGTCTTCCACTTCGCGCCCCGCGGCCTATCTGAAGATCGGGCAGGGGCTCCGGAGACTTCACCACATCGTCAATGTCTCGTCGGTCGCCGGCCGGTCGCCAATCCGGGCGCCAGCGGCTATGCAGCAACCAAGTTCGGCGTCGTCGGCTTTTCCGAATCGCTGCGCCGCCAAGTCTACGCCGACAAGGTTCGCGTCACGGTTATCGAGCCCGGCCTGGTGCGCTCCGAGCTCGGCGACCACATCACCAATCCGGCCTTCAAGGCTGATCTGGACAAGCGGCTCGCCGCCATGGAGGCGCTGACCGCCGAGGACATCGCCGCGGCCATTCTCTATGCCGTGAGCCAGCCAGCACACGTCAACGTCAACGAGATCGTCATTCGCCCGACCGACCAGGAACGGTGAAGTCAGATCTTTTCGCTACGCTTCAAATCCCGCCCGCAGGAAATCGCCACACTCCTCCACCAGCCGCGACGGGTCCCTCGCGAGGTAGACGCCGAAATCCGCCATCGGCGCCAGCGGCAGGTTGAAGCGTCCGTTGAGGCTTTGGCAGTCGGGCGGTAGTCCTTCCTGCAGCAGAAGCCCGATGCCAAGCCCGGCCCTGAGCGCCGAGATCAGCGTCGCGAAGGTCGACACGCGGCAGCCGATCTTCCAGCCGATCCCGGCCTCGGCGAGCGAAGCCAGCATCCTGTCCTGCCAGGAGCAGGCGCCTTCGAAGATGATCAGCGGAAGCTCGACCTCGTCATCGATCTCGATCATGCGGCTTGCCGCCCAGACCAGCTGTCGTGACAGATGGCCTCGCGGCGCCTTTGTGAAGCGTGCCGGATCGGCCATGACGATGTCGCATCTTCCTTCGCCCAGCGACTTGCTGAGATCGCTGCTGCTGGCTGATGTCAGCTCGATCTCCACGGAAGGATGCCGGCGGCGGAAGTCGGCAATGATCAACGGCAGCCGCGTCACCGCCAAATCCTCGACGATGCCCAGCCGGACACGGCCGACCAGCCTGCGGCCTTCTATCTCGCGCCTGGCATCGTCGCCGATCGCGATGGCCTTGCGGGCGAAGGCGAGCAGGATTTCGCCGGCCTCGGTCAGCGTCACGCCGCGCGGCGAACGGCGCAGCAGCTCGGCGCCGACTTCACCCTCGAGGCGCTGAAGCTGCATGCTCACCGCCGCCTGGGTGCGGGCAAGCCGATCGGCGGCCCGGCTCACAGTTCCCGTATCGGCCACGGTGACGAAGGCGCGCAGCAGCCTGACGTCGATATCTCCGGTCATAAGAATTCCTGATAGCTGTGTCAGCACTATCAGGCTATCCGAAAGCCCGATCTGAATTCAAGGTCCGCTCGCACGAACGAAAACAGGAGCAGCCACCTTGTCCTACAGAAGAAGATTTGAGGAGTTCGGTGTCGCCTGGCCGTCGCTCGAGCGGCCTGCTTTGCCGTTCTCGCCGACGGTTCGGGTCGCCGACATCGTCTATGTCTCCGGTCAGATCCCCGAGATCGGGCAGGAGATCGCCGCGATCGGCCAGGTCGGCAGAGAGATCGATCTGGCTGCGGCGCGGAACGCCGCCCAGCTCTGCGCGGCCAACATCGTCTATTGGCTGGACAAGGAACTGGACGGCAATCTCGACCGCGTCGTGAAATTCGCCAAGCTGACCGTCTATGTAAATGCGGCGGCCGGCTTTTCGGCCTATTCGGAGGTCGGCAACGGAGCATCCGAATTTCTGCTCCATGTTTTCGGCGAGCGTGGCGAGCACGCCCGCTGCTCGCTTGGCATGGCCGGCTTGCCGGCCAATGTTCCGGTCGAAGCCGACGCCATCGTGCATGTCCGCTGATGCACGCCCAAAGCATGCCCTCAGGCCTGACCCGAGGCTGCGCAGTCGAACCAGGAGGAGGCTTGGCTTGATAAGTACAAATCTTGTGGGACGGAGGGCGCTTGTTCTCGGCGGAGGCAAGGGCCTCGGTTTCGGCGTTGCCGAACCGCTCGCGGCGAAAGGCGCCGAAGTCATCCTGGTCGGACGAGGGGAGGAGACCCTGGATGCGGCGCGGCGCGCGATCGAGGCCGCCGGCCACATCTGCTCGACCTTCAGCGCCGACCTCTCCGACCACGACAGCGTCTCCCGGCTGATCCATGCCGTCGAGGACGAGCATCAGCGGATCGACATCGTCCTGCTCAACGGCGGCGGCCCGCCGCCCTTCGCGGCCAGCGTCTTCGATGCGAGCGTCTGGGAGAAGCAGTTCACCAGCATGGTGCTGAGCCAGATGCGCATCGCCGTTTGGTTCCTGCCTGGAATGCGGGCGCGGCGCTGGGGACGCATCATCGCCGTTTCCTCGACTTCCGTCCGCGAGCCGATTCCCGGCCTTACCGCCTCGAACGCGCTGCGTGCGTCGCTCGCCGGCTGGGCCAAGACGCTGGCCGGCGAAGTGGCGGCGGACGGCGTCACCGTCAACC
>NZ_SUEG01000259.1 GCF_005063415.1 Mesorhizobium sp. | reverse complement strand
AATTTCGCCCGCGCCAGTTGCTCGCGCGTGATCCTTGCTGCCTGGGTTAGCGAGTTCTTCGCCATGTCCTGCAGGCGCAAGCCGCCCAACGGCAGTGTGATGCCGTCACCGATCGTCTCACCATCGATATCGATCAGTTCGAGGCTGCCGCCGCCAAGGTCGCCGGCGATGCCGTTGGCTGGATGGAAACCGGAGATGACGCCGAGCGCCGAATAATGGGCTTCCTCGCGGCCGCTCAGCACCTGGATCTCGGTCTTGAGCACATCCTCGGCGCGGTGGATGAAGTCGGGGCCGTTGACGGCCTCGCGAGCGGCGGCGGTCGCCAGCACATATATGCGCTCGGCGCCGGCCTGGTCGGAGAGCGCGCGGAAGCGGCGGAACTCTTCCATCGAGCGCGTCACCGCCTCGGGATCGAGCTTTCCGGTCGAAACGATGCCGCGGCCGAGGCCGGCGAGCATCTTTTCGTTGAACAGCAAGGTCGGCGAGCGCGCCAGCCCCTCATAGATGACAAGACGGATCGAGTTCGACCCGATATCGATGATGGACAGCGGTCGGCGGTCCTGCAGCCGGCCCTGGGATGCTGAAATCATCAGCCCGTCGCTGCGTTCTGTTTCTTGCGGCGCTTGAACTGCGCGATGCGCTTGGGCGCATGCGACTTCAACGCATCGCCCCGTCCGGACAGGCTCGGATTGGTCATGAAATATTCCTGCGCGTTGAACGGTTCCTCGCCCTCTTCCAGCACGACGCGCCGGGAGGTTCCGTCAGCCAATACGTCGAAACTTTGCTGGTTGTCCATGATGTTGCCGAGCATGATCTGGCCGAGCACCTGCTCATGCACAGTTGGATTGGTGATCGGCACCATGGTCTCAACGCGGCGGTCGAGATTGCGCGGCATTAGATCGGCCGAGGAGATGTAGACGATCGCCCCGTCCGATGGCAGGCCGTGGCCGTTGCCGAAGCAATAGATGCGGCTGTGCTCGAGGAAACGGCCGACGATCGACTTCACCCTTATGTTCTCCGAGAGGCCGGGCACCTGCGGCCTCAGGCAGCAGATGCCGCGCACGACGAGATCGATCTCGACACCGGCGCGGCTGGCGTCATAAAGCGCATCGATGATGATCGGATCGACCAGCGCATTCATCTTCATCCAGATGCGAGCCGGCCTGCCATCCAGCGCGTGGCCGATCTCGTCCGAAATGTGCTTGAGGATGCGGTTGCGCAGCGTGAACGGCGATATGGCGAGCCGCATCTGCTCGGCCGGCTCGGCATAGCCGGTGATGAAGTTGAACAACTGGGCGACATCGCGCGCAATCGTCGGGTCGGTGGTGAAGAAGGACAGGTCGGTGTAGATGCGGGCGGTGACCGGGTGGTAGTTGCCGGTGCCGAGATGCACGTAATTGCGTAGCCTGCCGTCCTCTCGCCGCACCACCAGCGACATTTTCGCGTGGGTCTTGAGCTCGAGGAAACCGAAGACAACCTGGACGCCGGCGCGCTCGAGGTCGCGGGCCCAGCGGATGTTGGCCTCCTCGTCGAAACGCGCCTTGAGCTCGACCAGCGCCGTCACCGACTTGCCGGCCTCGGCGGCGTCGACCAGAGCGCGTACGATCGGGCTATCGTTGGAGGTGCGGTAGAGCGTCTGCTTGATCGCCACCACTTCCGGATCGGCCATCGCCTGGCGCAGGAACTGCACCACCACGTCGAAGGATTCGTAAGGGTGGTGGACGATGATGTCCTTCTCGCGGATGGCGGCAAAGCAATCGCCGCCGTGCTCGCGGATGCGCTCGGGGAAGCGCGGATTGTAGGGCGTGAACTTCAGATCGTCGCGGGCGACGGCGACGATCTCCGAGATCTGGCTAAGCGCCAGCGGGCCGGTAAGCACGCTGATGCGGCTGGCCGAGACGCCGAGCTCGCCGGCGACGAAGTCGCGCAATTCGGACGGCATCAGCCTGTCGAACTCGATGCGGATGACCGAGCCGCGGCGGCGACGCTTCAGCGCCGTCTCGAACAGCCGCACCAGATCCTCGGATTCTTCCTCGACCTCGATATCGCTGTCACGGATGATGCGGAACGTGCCGGAACCCTTGACCTCATAGCCTGGGAACAGCTTGCCGATATAAAGACCGACCGCCTCCTCGAGCGGGATGAAGCGGACATGGCGCTTGCGATCCGGCAAACGGATGAACCGCCTCAGCGCCATCGGCAGGCGCAAAAGCGCACTCATCTCCTCCCCGTTCTTGCGGTGGCGCAATTGCAGCGCCATCGAGAACCCGAGATTGGGAATGAACGGAAACGGATGCGCTGGGTCGATCGACAGCGGCGTCAGGACCGGAAACACCTGCTCCTGGAAATGGTCCTCGAGCCAGGTCTTCTCGTCCTTGGTCAGGGCATCGCGGGTGATGCTCTCGATGCCTTGCTTGTTGAGCTGCAGCATCAGCGCCGAAAGGCTGTTCTGCTGGTCCTCCTGCAGGCGCTCGACCTCGCGCAGCAACTGTTCGAGCTGCTGCTCGGGTGTGCGGCCGTCCGGGCTCTTCAGCACGATGCCCTCGCGCACCTGGCCGGCAAGACCGGCGACGCGGACCATGAAGAACTCGTCGAGGTTGGCGGCCGATATCGACAGGAAGCGAACGCGCTCGAGCAGCGGATGATTGGCGTTCAGCGATTCTTCGAGCACGCGCCGGTTGAATTGCAGCCAGGAAAACTCGCGGTTGACGAAGCGGTCCGGATTGCCGCCTTCGCGGCTCGCAGCCTCGATGGTTATGAATTCGTTCTGGACCGGCTTCAGTTCGTTCATGGTTCCTGCTCTTCCTACACCAGCCGTCGGCGCCAGCCTTAACCGGCTTAACTTATCCTCTGACAGGCTTTTGCGACAGTTTCATTTCATCGATCTTGCAAAGAGACGGGTTATGATCCAGATGCAGTCGACAAGATCAGGAGACGACGATGGCAGGCGGTTCCATTCCCCATTTCCAGAACGATGCGGGCTATCCGGCAATCGACATCGGCGTCAAGGAATTCATGTGCACCGGCGCCAATCCGCCTTTCGACCATCCGCATGTATTTCTCGACATGGGCGACGACAATGAAAAGGTCTGCCCCTATTGCTCGACGCTCTATCGATATTCGCCGAAGCTGAAGGCATTGGAAACGCAGCCGCCGGGCTGCCTCTATATCGACCAGGCCGCCTGATTCTTCCGCGACAAGCCTGATGCAGGAAACGCAGTCCCGGCAGGTGGTCATCGCCGGGGCGGGCGTCGCCGGGCTGACCGCGGCACTGGCCTTCGCCGAGCGCGGCTATCGGATAAAACTGTTCGAACAGGCGCAGCACCTCGAGGCTGCCGGCGCCGGCATCCAGCTTTCACCCAACGCGACGCGCATCCTACGGCAGCTCGGCGTACTCGAACGGCTGCTGGCGACGGCGGTGCGGCCGGAGGCGGTCGTGCTCAAGGATGCCGCCACGCTGCGCAAGCTGGCGTGCGTACCGCTTGGCCAGGCCGCAGAAACGCGCTGGGGAGCGCCCTATCTCGTTGCCCACCGCGCGGATCTGCAGTCAGCGCTGATGGCGCGAGTTTCGGAGCAGCCCGGTATCGATCTGATCGCCGGCGCGCGGGTGACCGACATCGCAGCCGGACCGAAAGGTGTTGCCGTCACTGCATCGGCTGATGGCGAAACGGTCGAGGCTGGCTGTCTGCTGATCGGCGCGGATGGCGTCTGGTCGTCGGTGCGAGAAACGCTTGCCCGCAACGCGGCCAATTTCCGGAGAAGCCGGTTTTCGGGCGAGCTTGCCTGGCGCGCCACGGTGGCCGCCGACAGCCCCGCCGGACAAACCTTTGCAGCGGTCGGTGCGGCAGATTGCGTTACCGCCTTGCTCTATCCCGGCTTCCATATGGTCGCCTATCCGGTCAGCCGTGGCACTGCCTTCAATCTCGCCGCCTTCACCAGGGGCAAGCGTATCGCCGAGGGCTGGTCGGGGCATGCCGACCCCCGCCAGCCTCTCAAGCGCCATGCGCGGTACCGCG
>NZ_SUEG01000258.1 GCF_005063415.1 Mesorhizobium sp. | reverse complement strand
GCAATCCGCCATGCACCTGCTTCCACGCGCGGCAGGCCTCGACGAAGGTCATCAGCTGACCCTTGTCGTCGGCCGCGCCGCGGCCGGTGATCACCTTGTGGCCGGGCTCGATCTCCCTGACTGCCGGCGCGAACGGGTCGCCTTCCCACAGCTCGATCGGATCGACCGGCTGGACGTCGTAATGGCCGTAAAACAACAGATGCGGCGCGCCCGCCGGCCCGTCGTGATGCGCGACTATCATCGGATGCCCCGGCGTGTCGCGCACGCTGGCGTCGAAGCCGATCAGCTTGAGCTCGGCAACCAGCCATTCGGCGGCCTTGCGGCAGTCGGCGGCGTAGTCCGGATCGGTGGAGATCGACCTGATGCCGAGCAGGCCGAACAGGCGTTCGAGGCTCTGGTCGAAGTTCTTGTCGAGGCGGTCGAGGACAGGGGAAACTGCGGACATCTGGTGGGCCTTTCGATTCTGGCGGCGAATCTAGAGCCCATGCGGCGAAACGGAAAGCCCGCGATCGTTGGGCCACAGCTTCCTGTCGAAAGGCAAAAAAATGCCGCCGTGGTGGAGGGGAACCACGGCGGCCTTTACTCGAAACGATGCGGCAGCCCGGAGAGGGGGGATAGGCTGCCGCAAGTGTCCGGGATAGGCGGGGGACGGGCCTTGCTCCGGACTTCGGCGAAAACTGCCGATGGCGTTTATTTGTGTCTGCGAACGTGGCGATTCAAGGGCACAAAAATTACACTTTTGTAACATAGGCGTGAGCGAACAAAGCTCCGGCCAGGCCGCCATGGCCGGCCAAGCTCGCACGCCATTTGTCAGGGTGTTGCCGGAAGCCTTGGCGCAAGCCGCCTTTGGCATGGACCGCGGCGCTGCGCCGCGCTATCCCTCGTGCCATGAAAAAAGGCGATCATCTCTTCCTTGTCGACGGCTCCGGCTACATCTTCCGTGCCTATCACGCGCTCCCGCCACTGTCCCGCAAGTCCGACGGGCTGCCGACCAGTGCCGTGCTCGGCTTCTGCAACATGGTCTGGAAGCTGACGCAGGACGCCCGCAACACCGATGTCGGCATCGTGCCGACGCATTTCGCCGTGATTTTCGATTATTCGTCGAAGACCTTCCGCAACGACCTCTACCCCGAATACAAGGCCAACCGCTCGGCGCCGCCGGAAGACTTGATCCCGCAATTCGGCCTGATCCGCCAGGCGACCAGGGCCTTCAACCTGCCATGCCTTGAGACGGAAGGCTACGAGGCCGACGATTTGATCGCCACCTATTGCCGGCTTGCCTGCGAAGCCGGCGCCGACACCACCATCATCTCTTCCGACAAGGATCTGATGCAGCTGGTCGGCCCAACGGTTGCCATGTACGACCCGATGAAGGACCGCCAGATCGGCGTTCCCGAGGTGATCGAGAAATGGGGCGTGCCGCCGCAGAAAATGATCGACCTGCAGGCGCTGACCGGCGATTCGGTCGATAACGTGCCGGGCGTGCCCGGCATCGGGCCGAAGACGGCGGCGCAATTGCTCGAACAGTTCGGCGACCTCGACACGCTGCTCGCGCGCGCCGGCGAGATCAAGCAGGACAAGCGGCGCGAATCGATCATCGCCAATGCCGACAAGGCGCGCATCTCGCGCGACCTGGTGACGCTGAAGAACGACGTGCCCGTGACCGAGGGGCTCGACGAGTTCGTGTTGCACGCGCCGGACGGCCCCAGGCTGATCGGCTTTCTCAAGACCATGGAATTCTCGACGCTGACCCGCCGCGTCGCCGAAGCGACCGGAACGGACGCGGGCGACGTTGCGGCCACTCCCGTCACGATAGAGCGTGCCGATACCGCGCATGGCCCCGATATGGGTTTTGGCGTGCCCGCGGCCGCCGAGAGCGCACCACCGTCGGACGAAGCGGCACTCGATGCCCCGGCCGCAGCCAAGCAAGGCGACACCCCATCCCTGCTTTCGGCGCTTCGCCTGGAGGCAGCCACCGCCCGCAAGATCGACACCGGCGCTTACGCCTGCATCCGCGACGCCGCGACGCTGAAGGCCTGGATCGCCGAGGCGATGGAGAGAGGCATCGTCGCGTTCGACGTTAAGACCTCCTCGCCCGATCCGATGCGGGCCGAACTGATCGGCCTTGCCATGGCCGTCGCGCCCGGCCACGCCGCCTATGTGCCGCTTGCCCATAAGAACGGCAATGGCGACCTGCTCGGCGGCGGCGCGGTCGAAAACCAGATCCCGATCCGCGACGCTCTGGCGTTGCTCAAGCCGCTGCTCGAGGACAAATCCGTCCTCAAGATCGTGCACGACATGAAATACCGCCTTGTCGTCATGAGCCGTCACGGCATCGAGATCGGGCCCTATGACGACACCATGCTGATCTCCTACGTGCTTGAGGCCGGCACCCATGGCGGCCATGGCCTGGAGGCGCTGGCCGATAAATGGCTCGGCCACGCGACCATTCCGCTGAAGGAACTGGCCGGTTCGGGAAGAAGCTTCGTCGGCCTCGATCAGGCCGACCTCGGCAAGGCGACGGCTTACGGGGCCGAGCACGCCGACGTCGCGCTCAGGCTCTGGCAGGTGTTGAAGCCACGGCTTGCCGCCAAGGGCCTGGTCTCGGTCTATGAACGGCTGGAGCGGCCGCTGGTGCCGGTGCTGGCACGGATGGAGCAGCGCGGCATCTCCGTCGACCGGCAGATCCTGTCGCGGCTCTCCGGCGAACTGGCACAGGGTGCCGCACGGCTCGAGGACGAGATCTACCAGCTGGTCGGCGAGCGCATCAACATCGGCTCGCCAAAACAGCTCGGCGACATCCTGTTCGGCAGGATGGGCCTGCCCGGCGGTTCTAAAACCAAGACTGGCCAATGGTCGACTTCGGCGCAGCTTCTAGAAGACCTCGCCGCCGAAGGCCACGAATTGCCGCGCAAGATCGTCGACTGGCGCCAGCTGACCAAATTGAAATCGACCTATACCGATGCCTTGCCCGGCTTCATCCATCCCGACACCAAGCGCGTCCACACCTCCTACGCGCTTGCCGCGACGACGACCGGACGGCTGTCGTCCTCGGATCCCAATCTGCAGAACATTCCGGTGCGCACCGTCGAGGGCCGAAAGATCAGGACGGCCTTCATCGCCGACAAGGGCAACAAGCTGGTTTCCGCCGACTACAGCCAGATCGAATTGCGCGTGCTCGCCCACGTCGCCGAAATCCCGCAGCTCAAGCAGGCCTTCGCCGACGGCGCCGACATCCACGCCATCACCGCGTCTGAAATGTTCAACGTGCCTGTCGAGGGCATGCCATCGGAAGTGCGCCGCCGCGCCAAGGCGATCAATTTCGGCATCATCTACGGCATTTCGGCCTTTGGCCTCGCCAACCAGCTGTCGATCGCGCGCGAGGAAGCCGGCGACTACATCAAGAAATATTTCGAGCGTTTCCCCGGCATCCGCGACTATATCGATGCGACCAAGGCCTATGCCCGCGAGCACGGCTTCGTCGAGACCATTTTCGGCCGCCGCATCCACTATCCGGAGATCAGATCGTCAAATCCCTCGGTCCGCGCCTTCAACGAGCGCGCCTCGATCAACGCACGCCTGCAGGGCACCGCCGCCGACATCATCCGCCGCGCCATGATCCGTATGGACGAGGCGCTGGAAAAGGCCAAGCTTTCCGCCCGCATGTTGCTGCAGGTGCACGACGAGCTGGTTTTCGAGACCGTCGAAGCCGAGGTCGAGGCGACGATTCCGGTCGTCTGCCACGTGATGGAGAACGCCGCCATGCCCGCGGTATCGATGTCGGTGCCGTTGCACGTCGACGCCCGCGCCGCCAACAACTGGGAAGAGGCGCATTAGGGCCGTGTTGCGTTCAAGCGACGCCGGCCTGCGAACGGCGGCTTCTGCATTTCCATAACAGCACCAACTGACAGTCCTCGGCGCCGCCCCTCATCGCCCTGCCGGGCACTTCTCCCCGTGAACGACGGGGAGAAGGAAGCTGGCACCAACGCTGGCGCCCCCCTCTCCCCGTCCTTCACGGGGAGAGGGTAAGGGGTGAGGGGC
>NZ_SUEG01000257.1 GCF_005063415.1 Mesorhizobium sp. | reverse complement strand
GTTGGTGGCCGTCCTTCCCCGGCGCGAGTGAATGGCAAGCCGCTACAAGTAGTCCAACCCTCGCAAGCCGTCAGTCAAACACCTGGGTTGGCTGAGTTCGAGCGGGGCTGGCATCAGCCCGCGCGCGAGGGCGGCACGGCGGTCGTCCTCTCAAGATGACCCCGGCCAAGTTGCGCCTTGCTCGTGCGGCGATGGGGCAGCCCGAAACCAAGGTACGCGATCTGTGTGCCGAACTCGGGATTACGAGGCAGGCGCTTTACCGGTTCGTCGGGCCGAACGGCGAATTGAGGGCCGATGGTGAAAAACTGCTCGCCGTCGCAAGCGCGAAACCTGAAGCATTCAGGGGCGACAGATTAGCAGCTTTTTCGGCCGCTCTCGACGCTTTGCGGTCGTTCAGTTGCGAGGGTAGCATGACGCAATCTGACCCGGCTAAGACGTTGCGTGCCTATGCAAAGCATCGGCGTGCGCAGGCCTTGACACCGCTTTCTCAAGGACATGAGATCGTGTAGTCTTTGCAGCTCTGTTCTTGAAGCTCGAGGCCCCGAGAGGCCTTCGCGGGAGAGCGGCAGTGACATCTACATTCGACGCATCCAAACAACGCGCGTGGTACGCACGTCCTTGCGTGCTCTCGACATGTTCACCGAGCTTTCGAGACGAATCAAAGGAGAACACAATGAGGAAGTTTAGCACGATCACTGCGGTTGCGACGCCTTTGTTAATTATCGCGTCTGCCGTTCAGGCCGAGCCGGTGAAGTTTGAGGCGCTTGTCGCGCAGAAGGAAGCCATCCGGCTCGATTTCGCCGATGCGAGCAAGCACTTCTTCTTGCTGGTCCGACGGGAAGGCAAGTCCGAAGGTCAGGGTCCACTCGCCGGCGCGACCGTTCAGGAATATGGCGCTCACGACGTCGTGCCAGGCGTTGGCGGCGAACCGCGCGGCTATCTGGAATTCGCTACGACGGATGGCAACAAGGCCTACATAAAATGGGTTATCCAGGCGGTGTTCGTCCCCGGGCCCGATGGTAAGCCGAAGCTCCTGGACAATGGAGTGTGGCAGGTCGTTGGCGGCACCGGCAAGCTGGAGAAGCTCAAAGGCGCCGGAAGCTTTCGTTTGCTGCCAACCGGTCCCACCGAGCGCCGTTTCGTGATGGAAGGCGAACTCGTCCAGTAGGGATCGCCGTCGAAGACGAAATTACTCGCTGGTTGCCGATCGTCACAGCGCTCGGCCTAAGCTTGCCTGAGCGGTTCGAGTCGACTGGGTCCATGGTGCCCACCACATCAGCGTGGGCTTGTCAGCTGATGGCACCACGTGCTCGTTCTGTAGCCGAACGGCAACTTCCCACCCTTCTCCGACCCTCGATTTCGCACGGGACTGGAACTCGGAATCGGCCCGCTGTTCATGATATGATCTTTCTACCGTATATCTGTGCCCCTTTAATGTCAGGGGCGGTGAAGCGATCAAAGCCCGACCCGCGCGCTGGCACGCTAGGTTGCCCGGTTTGCCGGAAGGAATAATCACTTGCGGCCGAGGAGTATGAAACGTGCGGTGCCCCCCGCCGCAGCGACAGCCTTCGCTATTCCTTCTTGTCGACCAGCGCCCGTAGTGCCGAGACGTCATGCAGCAATAACCTGCTGCCGCGCTTTTCGATCAGGCCTCTCTTGGCGAGGTCGCTCATTTCGCGCGAGACCGCTTCCCTGTGCGTGCTCATCGTTGCCGCCAGCTCGGAATGCGTCGGTGCCGGGCTTATGGACACCTCGCCGTCCACGAGTGCGGCTTTCTCCGCCCGATGCAGGAGCTCGACGATCAGCCGTTTTCGCACGACCAGAGTGCTGTATTCGAATACCCGCTCGGTCATGCGCCGGAGCTGGGCAGACAGATGCTCAAGCAGCATCCAGGCAAAAGTCGGGTGGGTCATCACGATATCCCGGAATGCTGTGCCGGACAGCCGTGCAGCGCGGGTTGCCTCCAGCGCGACTACGCTGGCAGAGCGTGCAATCCCGTCAATGCCTCCGAGCTCCCCGAAAATGTCACCCGGTTCGACATCGCGATACGCTATCTCCCTGCCGTCCGGTGAAACCAGTGTGACGCGAGCCCGTCCTTCCAGCAGGAAGAAGACATCGCGACCAGTGTCGCCGTGGGAAATGATTAGCTCGTTGTGTCGATAGCTGCGCTCGTGCCACTGTTTGGTCAGCGCGGCGAGGTCGGCATCGCAAAGTCTTGAGATGAAGGCCAGAGAGCCTGTCACAACGGTCTCTTGTTCAATCAAGTGTACTTCACCTTACTCCCTATCCAAGGAAATTTGATGGCCGCAGGCCCCGCTTTCCGGGATGCAAACTGGGAGCGGATTTCGCCAATGTTTTTCCCGGTGTGGGAATTCCCACAGCCGAGCCTGGTTCGACTGTCATATTCTCGTTGCAACGTCAGGCCCACCGGCTCGTGTGCAAGCCGGCGAAGGGAAAGGGAACAGTCATGAAATTCTTGGCTCCCGTCACAAAACTTGCTGCGGGGTTTCGCAAATTCGTCGCGCCGCGCTACCGCCCGGAGCTTTATTACATGCGTGGCCCGGGGCCAGCCACCGCCCGCCGTATGGGCACGCCGCGGCAAAACCAATCCATCGACCACTACGCCTAACTTGCCTCGCGGACGGCTGACGCTCTCGCCCGGAGTGCCGTTCGCGCCGTTCCGTACCGGTCAATTCAGATCAATGAAGGGACGATCTGATCATGGTAATAATTCATGCTGCCGCCATTGGTCCATTTCGCAGGTGGTTACGCCTCCGCGCCGAGCAAAAAGCTCTCTTGTCGGCAACGGACCAGTTGAGCCGTTTACCCGATGACGTTCTTGGCGACGTCGGCATCTCACGTGACGAAATCATGTGCGCTTTGCGAAGCCGCGCCATCCGTCATGCGGAGGCAGGCGCGGCCGGCACGACGATCGAGCGCACCAGGATCGCTTCGGCCTCGATCCCGAAACGGTTGGCCGCCGGCAGTGGCTACGCCTCGGCCGAGATCCCCTTTGGCTGGTCCACGAGCGCGCGATCGAGCCTTACATCGCGGCTTCGACAAGCAGCGGCGCGCGGACGGGACCTTCGAACGGCACTACACCTGCGACCCCAAGGACTGAATGTTGACCGACGGGAGCTGGGGAGGATCTCAAAATGATCATGTCAGTTGTTAAGTCTCTCGCGCCTGTGACGCTCGGCACCGTGCCGATCGCAATCAGTCCGGCTTCATTGTCGGCTTCTGACGCTCAGCACCTCGCGTTCGCTCACGCTGACATGCCAATCAAACAGCTGAAAGACGTCTATTTGGATTGCGAGCGGGGAGGCCGTCGGTGCGCTGGGGAAGCAGCGATACCGACGGCACGTCCTGCTCAGTCATGGCTCTGATTTGCGTCATCGATAACGTCCCCAGCCGGTCAATTATAGCGTTGCCGGACGGGCCGCTCAGATTCGGAGCGGCGGCCTACCGCCGCTTCATCGCATGGGGGGTCACGCCGTTCCCTTACACCTACCATCAGCATGGTCCGCAGGTCGACTCCTACCGATGAGCTAACGTCCGCTCTGGAGAAGCACCGCGAATGTCTGAACATGGCGCTGCCTGCGCGTTCCGATCGGCGACACGGAAGGCAGAAAACCACCCGATTGAGACGTAGAACGCTCCATCGCGGTATAACCGAGCCCATGCGCCGGCCGGCTCGGTCGCGCCATCTTTGGGCACGATACGAACGCGAAACGCCGCATTCGTCACCCTACGGCCGGGGCAAGAGGCGCGGTGTTCCGCAACCTCAAGGGACGAACTATCGTTTGCGACCGCGAAGCCATCAGCATGCGTTCCGGTGAACTCGCCGCGCGGTGTAAATTTTCAATGTCTCATTGGCGGCCTACTTACTCCGGCAATCCGGCGTTGCGCAGGCCATCAAGCAGAGGTTTGAGCGCATCTCGGTGAGCATAAGGATTCACAGCGATCAGTTCCCGCGATGAGATGCTGGGTCTAAGTTCGCGAGCCTTCGCCAGCGCATGCGCAGCGAGAGCGGCATGGCCGAGAT
>NZ_SUEG01000256.1 GCF_005063415.1 Mesorhizobium sp. | reverse complement strand
GGCTGCCATCGAACGGCGCCTCGGCCCGATCGATCCCGCTTGCCGCATCATGCTTTGCGGCCACAGCCACCGCAGCGAGCTGGTCCGCATTCCCGGCGGTCCGGTCATCTTCAACCCGGGCAGCATCGGCTGCCCGGCCTATGACGATTCGACCCCGCCGGCGCATGTCTCCGAGCAAGGTTCGCCGCACGCCCGCTACGGCCTCGTCGACTTGCACCCCGATCGCTTCGAGGCCATTGCTGTCGACTATGACCACGAGGCGGCGGCGCGTCAGGCCGAGCAGGCGGGACGGCCCGAATGGGCCCACGCGCTGCGCACCGGATTTATGTCCGGCTGAACGCGGAACGCGTTCATGCCGCCGGGCTGAGCTTGCTCATGCCAGGCTGAACGGATGACCGCCTTCGAGCGGCAGAAGCCGCGACCGGTCCAATCATCAGTTGTCAGACGCGGATCGCTTCGATCGCTTGGCAGGACGTCGGGTGCTGGCCGCCGAAGCCTTGGTCGCCGAAGTCTTGGCCGCCGAAGTCTTGGGCGATGAAGCCTTTGGCCGTGACGTCTTGGGCGCCAGTTGCGTTGGGTTGAAAGTCTGTGCTGGGGCCGATTCGGAACCGGCCCGAATGTCGGCGTCACGCACCTGCTGGCCAAAGTTCAGCCCGGTCAGTTCTTCAATCTCGGCCACCGTCGAAAGGAACTCCGATACCCTGGCAATTTCAAGCGGGTCATCGAATGCCTCGGCGCGCTCGCCGAACGCTTCGGGCATCACTTCCAAAACCGGCTTCTGGTCCGCCAGCAGCGCGATGGCGCGCAGGCCAGCTTGATCGGACCACAGCGCGATCTTCCAGAACTTCAGCGGAACATGGCTTTCGAAGCGGTAGGGGGGATCGTCCTGATGGAACACTGGCCCGGCAAACACCGTGACACGGCCTCGCGTCGTATAGGCGTTGCGCAGCACATAGGTTTCCACCGCGCGCCATCTCAGCTTCCCCTTGGAGCCGGGATGGTCAAGCGAGCTTCCCTGATTGAAGAAGCCGACTTGCGGCGCAGCATTGGTATAAAAGAACGTGTCGCGTTCTGCCGCGACCGCCTCCTGATCCACCCCCCATGCAGGGTCGCCGCGAAGCGTAATATGGCCCTTCTGGAACATTCGAGCTATTCGTTCCTTGGATTTTGCGACGGGAAATCCAGGCACGTTCTGGCTCGAATAGAATTCCTGGGTCATCTGCTCGCCAAGGTCGATACGGCGATCGGGCCGGAAAGCATCGCTGGCTTCCGAACCGGAAATCGACTCCACCCCCAATTCGACAAGCGACGGGTTGTCGATGACCGTCTTGTCCTCACGATTGACCGCCTTGGTGCGGGATCCATCGATATTGCAGGCGGTGACGAAGGCAAGCCTGCGATCGGCGTTCATCAAGATCGAAAAATGATGGTAGCGCAATTCGTGTGGGTCCTCGCCCGGTTTGGCAAGAAGATTTTTGGCCAACCGGAAGGGTGAATCGGCAACCGTCGGCATTGGCAGGACAAAGCCCGGTATGAAGCCGGGCTCATACCCTCCACGATCGTCGAAATCCTCCGTTTTCCAACCCGCTGCCTCGGCGATGGCCACCTTCGCGGGTTCGCTTGCCGGGCTCTTGCCGTCGTTTCGTCTTGCATCGCCTCCGTCGCCGTCGATCAGCGGCGCCCGGACATTTATCTCGACGGGAAAAGTCCAGGTGACCGAGCCATCGGCGTTGTGTCTCGTCGCCGGCGGATTGCGATCGGGTTCCGGCCGCTGCACCGGCTTGTTCGGCACATCTTCGCGAATGTCGGCGTTCAGCCGAACTGTCTCGTCCATCATGCGCGGCGTGCCGGCCCAAATCGCCAAAACTTGCGAAACCGCCGATGCCGAGGAGCCCGGCAGCCTGGACTTTCTAGTGCTGAGATCGTCAACGATGGCGCTGATCCGTATGCCTTCGTTGATCTCGCGCGTAAGCGCATAGCCACCTATGCCCGTCACCTCGTGGAACGGCCCGGCCCAATGATGCAGGGCAATAGGCTCCCATTCGTTGTTGAAGACCGGGGATCCGGACGAACCCTGTTCGGTATCGGCGACATAGTGCAGCACTTGCACCGTTTCGTCGCGGGCCACCAGCCGGTTTTCACGCAGCACCAATTCCTTGAAGCGGCCATCGGGATGCTGAACGATGTTGGCGATTTCGCCAAGCATATGCTTGTCGCGCGCATCCGACAGCGAGATAAAACCGAACTTCCCCAGTTCCTTTGGACCGGAACGCCGCTCGCCGACCCCGATCAGCGTATAGTCCAGACCCTCTATGCTATCGGTCACGAAACAGGATTCGGGATCGAACAGAAACGTCGTTGGCGTACGCACGGCATTCACACCGTCCTGCTCATAGTCGAATTGGACCTGAAAGCGCCGGGAATCCGCCGGCGACGAAATCACATGGTTGTTTGTGAGGAACAGCCTTGGCCCGACCAGAAAACCCGATCCTTGCGGATTGCCGTTGAGAAAGGCAACGCGGCCGACCGCATCGGCAGCACGGCGCCCACGCTCCAGAAATGCGACCCCGATGAAATCGAGCGTTGGGCCGAGAATTGCCTCCGGTCCTGGCTGTTTGGCGGCGGCCTTTCTCTCCCCGGCAGACCTCATGTCTATCGCAGCCGATATCATCTCCGCTTCGGTGCGGCTGAGCGACGCCTTTACCTGCAGCCTGTCGAGGCGCCTGGAGAGGGTCTGTTCGGCGGCCAGCGGATTGCCGTTGGCGATGTGACCAAGTGAAGCCTCAATTTCGGTGCGCGTTTTCTTGATACGCTGGCGAACTATGTTTTCCACTTGCGCGAATATTTCAAGGTCGACCATATTGCCCTCCTCAACCTTACTTGAGAGAGTGCATATTTACATGAAATGTGCAATATTTTGCCGGCTGTTGGTTCACAGAAGTGGCCTGGTCGCGATTCAACGCGCGGCACCTTTTCGGGCTTACACAGCGCCGCCTCGTCGCCTATAAAAACCGGCTGGCGTTCGATGGCGCTTTCGTGCCTGGCCGCGCCTTCGGCAATTGAACCTACCGCCCATGGCAGATGATTAGGCGCACAGTAACACTCCCGACGACGCTGCTTGCGATGGTTGCCGCTCCGCTGATGCTGGCGGAGCTGCCGGCCAACGGCCAGGAGCCGGAGCCCATCATCTCGATTGTGACGGGTCTCGCTCCGGATGACCTCCTCAACGTGCGCGCCACGGCATCGGCTATGGGCAAGATCGAGGCACGGCTGCCGAGTGGTTCGAGCGTGAAGAATCTCGGCTGCGGCGACGTCAGCGGCCACAAGTGGTGCAAGGTCGAAGACATTGATGACCCCAAGCTGAGCGGATGGGCTCCGGCGCGCTACCTCGACCCCATTAATCCCCGGCAAGTGACACCGCAGGCAGCGGCCAGTGCGGAGAACCCTGCCCCTCAGCCGCTGCCCGACCTGACAACGCGCCTGGGCGCAACCAGTCCCGAAACGACGCTGAACTCCACTGACGCGATCGGCAGGGCGGCGATCGAGGATGCTTACCGCCTGGCCTTGGTCGGTGGAAACCCCTCGACTGGACAGGTTGATGGATCGCCGTCCGCTACAGCGGGTCCCATCCAGAATTTCGGCGCGGCCAACGCGGCGCCTCCGCCCAACGCACAGACCGTTGCGCGGCTGCAGCCGCCGGGGACACCGGTCCCAGGTGCCGGTAACGCCATCCCCTGCGCGCGCTATCTCGGCCAGCCGATGACCAGCTGCAAGGCAAACGTCGTGCGCACCGGCGACAAGATCGACGTGACCGTGACATGGCCCGACGGCGGCACGCGCATCATCAGCTTCAAGGCCGGCAAGCCGGCCGGTGCGGACGCACCCGGCGAATTCCGCTTCATCCGCGAGGGCAGCCTGAACATGATCCGTATCGGTGCTTCCGAGCGGTTCGAGATTACGGATGCCTTGGCGTTGGGGGATAGTGGTAAGGGAATAAGGCAGTAGGGCAGTAGGGCAATATGTTTAAAGGGCGCTCGAACCTCTGCCCTACTCCCCTACTCCCCTACTCCCCTACCCCCCTAC
>NZ_SUEG01000255.1 GCF_005063415.1 Mesorhizobium sp. | reverse complement strand
GGAACAGCAGCAGAGCACCCGCCCCGAACAGCGCAGCAGAGCCGCCCAGGCCCAGCGGAGGAACCCGATTAGGCTCCGTCCCTTGGCGCCTTTCAAAACCGTTGGCTGTCAATGGCCATTCTCCCGCCCGTACGCCAAACGAATAAGTTAAGCCGTGCCACGAAGCGGCACCGGCTTGAACGCATAGTTAGGATTCACAGCCATTGCGTGACCAGGCCCACGACAATGAGCATTGCACCGCTTAATGAGAGCAAAGTTAGATGTATGGACCGCATAATCCGCCGCACATCGTGCCGATGCGAAGGCGGGCATGAGCGTGGCCCTACTGATGCCGGTCCATGGGGTGCGTTTGCTTCGGCCAACTTGGCCAGCGCTTGCTCGACTTTCTGCGCCGAGGCGTCCGTGCGCTCGATGTGCCTCACCATTTGCCGCCTCAGCCGCGCAAGCCTTGTGGCGCGATATACGTCGCCGTATCTTGCAGTTTCAAGGTTGAGGGTCGCGAGCCTCATGGGCAAGCTCAACGGCGTTAACCCGGAAGCTTGGCTCACAGACGTCCTTGCCCGCATTGCCGACGGTCAGATCAACCGGATCGAAGAGCTGCTGCCGTGGCGCTGATCCGGCGACGTCGCCATCTCCCCGATGTCATTCACTATCCGGTGCGTGCGGTCACCATGCCTTCCAGTGACCTGAAGATCGAACGGTATTGCGGCAAAGCGAGGTCAGGCAAAGCGCAGGCCGTCTCAACATCGAACCACCGGAGCTCGGTATGCTCATCACCCCGCATCTCCGGATCGCCGCCGGCCCACTCCATGATAACAAAGAAATGAAGCCGGCCGGGCCCAACTTCGGGTGAAGACTCGACGAACCCCCCGATTGGCATGAAGCCCGTCGGCGTTACGCCAACTTCCTCTCGAACTTCCCGAACGAGCGCATCCTCTGGCCTCTCCGCGCCCCCAAGATGTCCCCCAATCACATCCCAGCAGCTTGCATACGACCGACGATGCGGAGACCTCCGCCCAAGCAACAAGGTGCCGTCGCGAACCAGGATGGCACAGGCTGCTTCGCGCATCTCTTGAACACCTTCGTCGTCGTGGTTAGGCCGAACGGTCTCACCCTACGATCACAACAAATTGTCGACAACCACAGCTCGCGCGACGCCTCAGGCCGGACGCTTACCCACAGGGTTGGGTCAGTTCGGTTTTAGCCGCCACCTTGGCCCCCGCGATCAATGTTCTACAGGGGTTGTGGTGGGGCAGCTTTGCGCTGGGTCAAAATGTGGGGCGAACGGCGCGGTTGAATATCGGCTCACGACCCTAAGCGGTAGCTCGTTCGCGCTCGCCCAAATTCACGCTAATGACCCGAAGACGACGCCCACACGTCAGATTCTGAATGACAGCTCTGCGCCGATATCGTTGAAAAAGTCGGCCGCGTCTCGGCCACGACATCGACTGATGTTAGGTCGTGAGCAGACGTCTTCCGCCTCATGCCGGTTTCGGCATCGGCACCGGAATCAGCTTGGCGAGTTTCCGGAGGTTCTGGGCAGTGGCTGCCAGATGGAACTCGTCTCGAGCACCGTTTGGTCCTCGTAGTCGCAAGCGATCCAGCTTCAGGATGCGCTTGAGGTGGGCAAACAGCATCTCGACCTTCTTCCTCTCGCGACGCGAGGTGACATAGGCGTCGGTGGCGGCAATATCGCGGGCCATGTCCCGCGCACCCCTCGTGGATAGAGCGTAGGATCTTGCGGGCTGGACCGTTCGGACAGCATCGAGGCTTGAGGGCCAGACGTCGCAGTCGAGCTTGCTGGCGCGGTAGCGCATGAAGCCCTCGTCGTCGACACCGTCGCGGGGTGAAGCGAACCGCCGACGATACTGCCTGAGCTCCTTGCCGCCTGGACAGGTGTAGAGATCGCGCTCGCGATCATAGCTGAACTCTGCCCGCTCGAAGGTCCCATCGCGACGCTCCGACTTGTCGAAGACCGGGATATGCGGCTCGATGCCGCGCTCGTGCACCAACCAGCCCAACATCTCGGCCGAGCCGTACGCGCTGTCGGCGGCCAGGCGTTCCGGATAGAGGCCGAAGCGATCCTGGGCGCGATCGATCATGGTGCGTGCCGCGCCGACTTCCGCCTGGCGTATGGCCCGGCTTGCCTCGACGTCCACGATGACGGCGTGATCCAGGTCGATCAGATAGTTGGTGGCGTAGGCGAAGAAGGCATGCCCCTTCATCGCTCCCGTCCACTGAGCCGCCGGGTCGGACCTCGATATGAACTTCGGCTTCACCTCGCTCGCTGCACCCCACGCGGCATCGTCCAACGTGTCGAGATACTCCTGTACCGAGCGGCGCGTTGCCGCCATCGTCTCCCAGTCGACCTGCTCCGATCCCTCGGCAGAGCGCTGCTTGTTCGCGTCCGCCCTGATGAGGCTGGCATCGACGGCGAAGCCCTCGTTGCCGCCGAGACCTTCTTCGATGCAACGGCGCACCGTCGTCTCGAACAACTCGCGCAGCAGATCGCTGTCGCGAAAGCGGCCGTGCCGGTTCTTCGAGAAGGTGGAATGATCGGGGACATCACCCTCCAGGCCAAGCCGGCAAAACCAGCGATAGGCGAGATTCAGATGCACTTCCTCGCAAAGCCGGCGCTCGGAACGGATGCCGAAGCAGTAGCCGACGATTAGCATCCGGATCATCAGTTCCGGATCGATCGAGGGCCTACCGATCTCGCTGTAGAACGGCCGCAGATGCGAGCGCAGCCCCGACAGGTCGACGAAGCGGTCGATCGAGCGCAACAGATGGTCAGCAGGGACGTGACGCTCGATGCTGAACTCGTAGAACAGCGCCTCCTGCATCACCGTCGGTTCGCCCATCATCGACTCAATCTCCTTTACCAAGGAGATTGAATCAGTGCTTCAGAGCTGCTTCAAGCCGGAGTTTTTCAACACAATCCGCCTAAAAGTGGACATTGGGAGCAGACTTATATGCGTCGTGGTTGCGAACAGCGGACTCTTAGTCCCGGCGAGGCGGATCGCTTGGCGGATCGTAGCTCACCCGGACCAAAAGAACCCGGACCGGCGCAGGGCGAATTGAAGGAGCTCTACGAGCGCAATGTCCTGAGCGCAAACATGCGGAATAGGCCAGTCGGCGATACCGTCACTTCCTCTATTTGCGAGGACCCCCATCAACTCACCCGCGATCGTCTGAGCCTTTCGGTGCAAAGATATGCTCCATACCGGCCGCTTCGGTTCCATCAGCGAACTGGCCAGGGCCGAGAACCTCATCCGCAACCATGTGACAGGCCTTGTGCTGCGGCATGTCGACTGCTGCGACGCAGCCTAGTTTGCGGTCCCTTTCTCGCATTCCGGCAGTCGCTGAGGCTTGGCGAATTTCGCCAGCGTCTCGGGGCTCATACAGGCCGGGAAGCGGGCCTTGCGCATGGTCTCGATGAAGCGCAGGTGCTCGGCTTCGCTGAAGCCTGGCTCGTTGACCATGGCTTCGATGGTCAGGTCGGGGAAGCGTTTGATCGCCTCTGCGACACAGGCTGTCGCGTCTTCCGTTCGACCAAGGGCGGCCAACGAACCGCACCGGATCGACCACTTAGGTAGGTTGTAGGTTTCCAGTGTCATGCGCGCCTGCATCTTCAGCGCATCCTCATAGCGGCCGGACATGAAGTATGCATAGGCGAAGACGCCTGTGGCCCACAATGGGTAGTTCGGATCGAGTCGGATCACCTGGTCGACCAGTTTCACACCGCGTTCGGGTTCCCCGAAGGTGGACGCCCAGCCGACATAGAAGGTCAGGATTTCAGCTGAACCCGGAGCCATGCGCAAGGCGGTATCCAACTCGCCCTTGGCGCGCGTCAAGTCGCCCCTTTCGCCAAAACTCATCCCCAGCACCGCATGCGCCTCGGCGTCGCTCGGATCAAGCCTGACGGCACGCTCGGCAGCTTCGACAGCCACCTTCCGCTCGCTCTCAGGGCTGACGCCATAGCTCGCTAAAAGACTGTGCGAATGATAAAGCTCGACCCAGGCGCGGGCGAGACCGGGGTCCAGCTCGATGGCGCGGGTGAGCAAACGAATGGCCTCCACCATATCGGCTTGGGTCATCTGCTCGATCTTCTCGGTGCCGAGTAGATAATACTCATACG
>NZ_SUEG01000254.1:1939-4146 GCF_005063415.1 Mesorhizobium sp. | reverse complement strand
GCGTCTTTTCGACAAAGGCGATGACGCCTGAGATCGCCGACAATTCGGCGCGCGAAAACGAGCCGAAACTGTCAGGCGTCGCCACCTCGAAGAAGCGGGCGATGCGGCCGGCGGCCGAAGCCGAATCGAACAGCGACGGCGGCTGCGGGCTGGCGACGCGGCCGAGCACGTCGAATACCGGTTTCAGCTCCGGGTCGTAAAACACCGGTTCGGCGACGATCAGCTCGCGCGGATCGACACGGAAGACATCGGCGAGCAGCCGGTCGGCGGTGGTTTCAGCGACGCGGAAGACACCGGTCGAGATCTCAATCCAGGCCAAGGCGAAAGCGTGATCACTGCTGCCGCCCTTGACCCGTCCCAACGCCATCAGAAAACTCGATTCCGATGGCGCCAGCAGTTTGTCTTCGGTGATGGTGCCGGGCGTGACCAGCCGGACGACGTCGCGGCGCACCACCGATTTGCCGCCGCGCTTCTTCGCCTCGGCCGGATCCTCGATCTGCTCGCAGACGGCGACGCGGAACCCCTGGCCGATCAGCTTCTGCAGGTAATCGTCGGCGGCGTGCACCGGCACGCCGCACATCGGGATGTCGAGCCCCTGGTGCTTGCCGCGCTTGGTCAGCACGATGCCGAGCGCCCGGCTTGCCTTCTCGGCATCGTCGAAGAACAGCTCGTAGAAATCGCCCATGCGATAGAACAGCAGCGAATCCGGGTTCGCCGCCTTGATCTCGATATACTGCTCCATCATCGGCGTCGCCGGCGCGAAGGCCGGCGTGGCGTTGTCGCTTCGAATGGGCGTCTCGTCGTTCAAGAAGCTGCTTCCAAAATTTTGCAAGCCATGCTTGGCGGTTTACAGCGGCGAAGTGTAGCCTTAATCCCGAACCTTCCACAAAAGAAAGCATGCGCACCTATCGCAAGCGGTGCCGTACGGGCGAGGAAACCAAAAGTACCATGGCCAAGAAAACCGAAAGCAACGGGCCCTCCGTCAGCGCCCAGGAGGCATTGGAATTCCATGCCATGGGCCGCCCCGGCAAGCTGGAGATCGTCGCTACAAAACCAATGGCGACGCAGCGCGATCTCAGTCTCGCCTATTCGCCTGGCGTCGCCGTTCCGGTTCTCGCCATCGCGGAGGACCCGAGCCGCGCCTTCGACTACACGGTTCGCGGCAACATGGTCGCCGTCATCTCCAACGGCACCGCCATCCTCGGCCTCGGCAATCTCGGCGCGCTGGCCTCGAAGCCGGTGATGGAAGGCAAGGCGGTGCTGTTCAAGCGCTTCGCCGACGTCGATTCCATCGACCTCGAGGTCGACACCGAGGATGCCGACGAATTCATCAACTGCGTGCGCTTCCTCGGACCCTCGTTCGGCGGCATCAACCTTGAGGACATCAAGGCGCCGGAATGCTTCATCATCGAGCAGCGGCTGCGCGAGCTGATGGACATACCGGTCTTCCATGACGACCAGCACGGCACCGCCATCATCTCGGCTGCCGGCCTGATCAATGCGCTGGAGGTCACCGGCCGCGACATGAAGACCACCAAGATGGTCTGCAACGGCGCAGGTGCTGCCGGCATCGCCTGCATCGAATTGATGAAGGCGATGGGCTTTGCGCCAGAAAACATCATCCTGTGCGACACCAAGGGCGTCGTCTTCCAGGGCCGCACCGAAGGCATGAACCAGTGGAAATCGGCGCACGCCGTGAAAACCGGCGCGCGCTCGCTGGCCGAGGCGCTGGACGGCGCCGACGTGTTCCTCGGCCTCTCGGCCAAAGGCACGCTGACCACCAGGATGGTGCAGTCGATGGCCAAGAACCCGATCATCTTCGCCATGGCCAATCCCGACCCCGAGATCACGCCGGAGGAGGTCGCCGAGATCCGCACCGACGCCATCATGGCGACGGGGCGGTCGGATTACCCGAACCAGGTCAACAACGTGCTTGGCTTCCCCTACATCTTCCGCGGCGCGCTGGATGTGCGGGCGACCACCATCAACGACGACATGAAGATCGCCGCCGCCCGGGCGCTCGCCGAACTGGCGCGCCAGGACGTGCCCGACGACGTCGCCGCTGCCTATCAGGGCAACCGGCCGAAATTCGGCCCCAACTACATCATCCCGGTGCCGTTCGATCCGCGGCTGATTTCGGCGATCCCGATCGCGGTCGCCAAGGCGGCGATGGACTCCGGCGTCGCGCGCAAGCCGATCCTCGATCT
>NZ_SUEG01000254.1:0-1929 GCF_005063415.1 Mesorhizobium sp. | reverse complement strand
CTTTCCGCCCGCCGCGACCCGATCGCCTCGACGCTGCAGCGCATCTACGACCGGGTGCGCCGCCAGCCCAAGCGCATCGTCTTTGCCGAGGGCGAGGAGGAGCAGGTGATGCGCGCCGCCGTCTCCTATGTGAACCAGCGGCTCGGCACCGCCATCCTGCTCGGCCGCGACGACATCATCAAGGAAAACGCCAGGAACGCCGGCATCGACCTCGGCAAGCAAGGCATCGAGATCATCAATGCGCGGCTGTCGCGGCGCAACTCGGTCTACACCGACTATCTCTACGAGCGCATGCAGCGCAAAGGCTTCCTGTTCCGCGACTGCCAGCGACTGATCAACACCGACCGCAACCATTTCGCCGCCTGCATGGTGGCGCTGGGCGATGCCGACGGCATCGTCACCGGCGTCACCCGCAACTATTCGACGGCGCTCGACGACATCCGCCGCGTCATCGACGCAAGGCCCGGCCACTGCGTCATCGGCGTGTCGATCGTGCTGGCGCGGGGTCGCACCGTGCTTGTCGCCGACACCGCCGTGCACGACATGCCGAATGCTGTCGAGATCGCCGACATCGCCGAGGAGGCCGCCGGTTTCGCCCGCCGCATGGGCTACGAGCCAAGGCTCGCCATGCTCGCCTATTCAACCTTCGGCCATCCGCAGGGCGAACGCTCCGAGCGCGTCCAGGAAGCGGTGCGCATCCTTGATAAGCGGCGCGTCGATTTCGAATATGACGGCGAAATGGCCGCCGACGTGGCGCTCAACGCCCGCGCCATGGCGCAGTATCCGTTCATCAGGCTGACCGGCCCCGCCAATGTGCTGGTCATGCCGGCCTTCCACTCGGCCTCGATCTCGACCAAGATGCTGCAGGAGCTCGGCGGCTCGACGGTCATCGGCCCGCTGCTGGTCGGCCTGAACAAACCGGTCCAGATCGTCTCTCTCAATGCCAAGGATTCCGACATCGTGAATATGGCGGCGATCGCGGCGTATAGCGCTGGGACTTGAGAAGCGAGCTTACCCTCCTCTCGCTGGGAAGGGTCGTGCGAAGGCGACGCCCATAGAGGGCAGTGCTATCGCATAGGGGGTTCCCCCTCATCCGGCCGCTTCGCGGCCACCTTCTCCCCGCTGGGGAGAAGAGCCTGGCATCAACGCTGGCGACCTCCTCTCCCCTCGGGGAGAGGTCGGATTGCCCCGAATTGCCCTTCGCAATTCGGTTGGCAATCCGGGTGAGGGGGCACTTGCCGATGTGCGATTGCCCTGCTATCGAGCGAGACCGAGCTCCCTACAGCAGCCCCGCCTGCTCGGCCTCGCGGCGCAGATTCTGCCTTGGCCTTGGGCCGATTTGCTGGATGACCAGCCCGGCCGCCAGCGAGCCGAGATCGCCGCACTGCTTCAGGCTGCGGCCTTGCGTGTAGCCGTAGAGGAAGCCGGCGGCATAGAGGTCGCCGGCGCCGGTCGTGTCGACCAGTTCGCGGATCCTGGTCGCCTCGATGGTGACGGTCTCGTCGCCGCGGACGATGACCGAGCCCTTTTCCGAGCGGGTGACGGCCGCAATCTTGCAATCCTTGCGGATCTGCGCCAGCGCCTCATCGAAGGAAGCGGTCTGGTAGAGCGACTTGATCTCGTGGCTGTTGGCAAAGACGATGTCGGCGGTGCCGGAGCGCATCAGATCGAGGAACTCGTCGCGGTAGCGGTCGACGCAGAACGAGTCCGACAGGGTCATCGACACTTCGCGCCCGGCGGCGTGGGCGAGCTTGGCCGTCTGCCGGATCGCTTCCTTGGCGCGCGGCGGGTCCCACAGATAGCCCTCGAAATAGGTGACCGCGGCGCCCGACGCCTTGTCGGCCTCGACGTCCTCCGGGCCGAGCTCGATGCAAGCGCCGAGATAGGTGTTCATCGAGCGCTCGCCGTCGGGCGTGACGAAGATCATCG
>NZ_SUEG01000253.1 GCF_005063415.1 Mesorhizobium sp. | reverse complement strand
GCGATGTCCTCGCACACCTGTTCGCGATGTCCCCGGTCCAAACAGGGGGGAGATCAGCCGCGCTGCGCCAGTCTTGCGCTCTCCACGGCAATGCCGAGCAGCGCCTGGCGTGCCAGCGCGACCGACAGATCCGGCCGCCGGCGTGTCTGCAGGATCGCTGTCTGCAGGCGGTTGAGTGCGCGGCCGAGCGCTTCGCTGCTCCAGCGTTCGAGCGCTTTCTCCACCAGCTTGCGCCGCGAGAAAAAAACCGGCGGGCGCGCCGCGGCAACGACCGAAGCGGCATTGCGGCCGCCGGCGTCCATCTGGCCACGCATGGCCTGGATCGCCTGCAACTGCCGCATCGCCGATGAAAGCACCAGGAAGGGCTGGCCGCCAGACTGGCAATGGCGGGTGAAGGCGCTGTCGAAGTCGGCGATCCTGCCTTCGAGCAGGGCGTCGACTGCCGCATCGAAGGAGAGGCCGGAGACATCGCCAGACGTCGCCCTGACGTCGTCGAGGCCGATTTCGGCCTGGCCATGCGCATAAAGCACCAGCTTTTCGATCTCGCCGCGCGACGCCAGCCGGTCGCCGCCGAGGTTGCGGCGCAGCGCCTGCCGCGCCTCCAGTGTCATCGACATGCCGGCCTTGCGCAATTCGTCGTCGATGACGGTGTCGATGTCCCTGGCCTCATCGGCGTAGCAAGGCAGAGCCATGGCATTGTCCGCCGCCTCTACCACAGCGCGCAGGCCGACGCCCTTCTTAAGGTCGCCGGCCTCGATCAGGATGATGGCATCGCGCGGCGGCTCAGCGGTCAGCGCCTTGACGTCGTCGGCAAGCGCCTTCTGGGCGCCGGCATTGCGCACCCACAGCAGGCGCCGCTCCGAAAACATCGGCACGGTGCGCGCTTCGTCGAGCAGGCGGCCCTCGTCGCGATCGACCTCCGAACCGTCCAGCCTGACCACCGAGAACGGATCGTCAAGCGGCAGTCCGGTCTTGCCGGCAAAGGCCTTTGCCCGCTCGGCCACCAGCCCGCGATCGGGACCGTAAAGCAGCACGATCGAGACACGCGGATCCGGCTTCGCGAGCCATGAATCGACCTCGTATGCTTTCTTTTGTGCCATGGGCGCTGATTAGCATGACGCGGGCGCGGGGTGAACGAGGGATGGCGCATTGTTTCAGGGACAGTGAGAGGCGCGGAGAGGCCAGCCTTTCAAGACTTGGGTTCCTCGCCCGCCGCGAAGCGGGGGAGAGGTGGCCGCGAAGCGGCCGGAGAGGGGGCCTTTTCGTAGAGCGCAGTTCCCCTCTCCGTCTCGGCTTCGCCGAGCCACCTCTCCCCCACTTTCGTGGGGCGAGGAACCCAAGCTGAAATGATGCCGCGATCCTTCGGCAGGACAGAGGGGGATAAGAAGAAACTCGACAGAGGAATCTTACCCCAAGAATTCACTCCTCGTGCGCCAGATCAGCCCGGACCATTCGCCAAATTGCGCGCCGATCCGGAAGATCGACAAGAAATTTCGCCGACATATCTGCATCTTGTCTGCCGCGGGTAGTAGCCAGCGGCAGCGAAGCCTCGCCCGACGAATTGGCACTGGTCTGGCGGTGTGCAAATATCTTGGCCGGGCAACAGTGGAGGATCGAGATCATGGCCGATGCCGGAATGTTGCGCTTCCATGTTCCGGAACCGGAAGTGCGGCCGGGCGGGACGCCGGATTTTTCAGACGTGACCATCCCCAAGGCCGGCTCAGTGCCGCGCCCGGAGATCGACGTCGATCCGCGCACCATCCGCGATCTGGCCTTCTCGATCATCCGCGTGCTCAACCGCGCCGGCGAGGCGGTCGGGCCGTGGGCAGGGCTGCTTTCGGACGAGGAGTTGTTGGAGGGGCTGCGTCATATGGTGACGCTGCGCAGCTTCGATGCACGCATGCAGATGGCGCAGCGCCAGGGCAAGACGTCTTTCTACATGCAGCATCTCGGCGAAGAGGCAGTGAGCTGCGCCTTCCGCAAGGCGCTGTCGCGGGGCGACATGAATTTTCCGACCTATCGGCAGGCCGGCCTGCTCATCGCCGACGGCTACCCGATGGTCACGATGATGAACCAGATCTATTCGAACGAGGCCGATCCGCTGAAAGGGCGGCAATTGCCGATCATGTATTCGTCGAAGGAGCACGGCTTCTTCTCGATCTCCGGCAATCTGGCGACGCAGTATATCCAGGCGGTCGGCTGGGCGATGGCCTCGGCAATCAGCAATGATTCAAAGATCGCGGCCGCCTGGATCGGCGACGGTTCGACCGCGGAGTCCGATTTCCATTCGGCGCTGGTCTTCGCCTCGACCTACAAGGCGCCGGTCGTGCTCAACGTCGTCAACAACCAGTGGGCGATTTCGACCTTCCAGGGCATCGCCCGCGGCGGCTCCGGCACTTTTGCCGCCCGCGGCCTCGGTTTCGGCATCCCGTCGCTGCGCGTCGACGGCAACGACTATCTCGCCGTCCATGCGGTGGCCAAATGGGCGGCGGAACGGGCGCGCAGCAATCTCGGGCCGACGCTGGTCGAATACGTCACCTACCGCGTCGGCGCCCATTCGAGCTCCGACGACCCGTCGGCTTACCGGCCGAAGGCAGAGTCCGATGCCTGGCCGCTCGGCGACCCGATCGTCAGGCTGAAGAACCATCTCATCCAGCGCGGTGTCTGGTCTGACGAACGCCACGCCCAGGCCGAGGCGGAAATCCTCGACACGGTGGTTTCGGCGCAGCGGGAGGCCGAACGCCACGGCACGCTGCATGCCGGCGGCAAGCCCTCGGCCCGCGACATGTTCGAGGGCGTCTATGCCGAGATGCCGCCACATCTCAGGCGCCAGCGCCAACAGGCAGGGGTCTGACCATGCCACGGCGAACCATGATCGAGGCGATCCGCGACGCCATGGACGTGTCGATGGCGCGCGACGAACGCGTCATCGTATTTGGCGAGGATGTCGGCTTCTTCGGCGGCGTCTTCCGCTGCACGCAAGGCCTGCAGGCGAAATACGGCAAGAGCCGCTGCTTCGATGCGCCGATCAGCGAATCCGGGATTGTCGGCGCGGCCATCGGCATGGCGGCCTACGGGCTGAAGCCTTGCGTCGAGGTGCAGTTTGCCGACTATGTTTATCCGGCCTATGACCAGATCGTCTCGGAAGCGGCGCGGCTGCGCTACCGGTCGAACGGCGATTTCACCTGCCCGATCGTGGTGAGAATGCCGACCGGCGGCGGCATTTTCGGCGGCCAGACCCACAGCCAGAGCCCGGAGGCGCTGTTCACCCACGTCTCCGGCCTGAAGGTCGTGGTTCCGTCCAATCCGCACGACGCCAAGGGCCTGCTGATCGCGGCGATCGAGGATCCCGACCCGGTGATCTTCCTGGAGCCGAAGCGGCTCTACAATGGCCCCTTCGACGGTCATCACGAGCGGCCGGTAACGCCATGGTCGAAGCATGAGCTCGGCGAAGTCGCCGACGGCCACTACACGGTGCCGCTCGGCAAGGCGGTGATCCGGCGGCCTGGTGCGGCAGTCACCGTGCTTGCCTACGGCACGATGGTCTATGTCGCCCAGGCGGCGGCTGAGGAGACCGGCATCGATGCCGAGATCATTGATTTGAGGACGCTGCTGCCGCTCGACCTCGAGACGATCGTCGCCTCGGTCAACAAGACCGGGCGCTGCGTGATCGTGCATGAGGCGACGCTGACATCCGGCTTCGGCGCCGAACTTTCGGCGCTGGTTCAGGAGAACTGCTTCTACCATCTGGAAGCGCCGGTGGCGCGGGTCACCGGCTGGGACACGCCCTATCCGCATGCGCAGGAGTGGGACTATTTTCCCGGTCCTGCCCGGCTAGGCCGCGCGCTCGTCGAAACGATGGAAGCCTGAAGGGGGAACGATGGGCGAATATGTCATCAAGCTGCCCGATGTCGGCGAAGGCGTCGCCGAGGCCGAACTCGTCGAATGGCAGGTCAAGGTCGGCGATCTCGTGCGCGAGGATGCCGTGCTTGCCGCTGTCATGACCGACAAGGCGACGGTCGAAATTCCTTCGCCCGTCGATGGCGAAATCGTCTGGTTGGGCGCCGAGATCGGCGACACGGTGGCGATCGGCTCGCCGATTGTCAGATTGAAGGTGGCGGGCGAGGGTAACGTGAAGGATGCGGCGGCGCAGGCCGTTGAGGCCGGCGCCAAGAGTACCCCCACCCCTAACCCCTCCCCACAAG
>NZ_SUEG01000252.1 GCF_005063415.1 Mesorhizobium sp. | reverse complement strand
ATCCATAGTCGAAAATGCATTCAGCCACCCTCTGATTAATTTGGGCGAGCCCCGCCCCGCCTGATTACTCCCGCGCCCGTCCCCGTTTCGACCACACGTACAGGATCACGGAATTTAAGGAAGGACGGCCAACCGGCCGGGATAGGATGCCGGCTTGATGAGTGAACAATGCTGTGTGTTGCGCCCCGAGCCTCTTCCGCCGTCCTGGCCCGACGAAACGTATTCTCGGCCACCTCAACCAACTCCTCTACGACTGACCACACAGCGATGCGGCTCGCTTCATCTTCTTCAAACTGAGCCGCTATTTTGGAGGCCATCGCCATGTTGCTGAAGTACAAATTGGCGAAGAGGATTAGCCTCTGAGCGGTGGGAACAGTCTGAAATGATCGAACACGAGCGCCGCATAATCATCGTCAACGGCACATCTAGCTCGGGAAAGTCGACTATCGTCAAGGAACCGCGTGAGGCGCTTTCCGTCCGCCAGCACTGGTCTGGCTGGGCACCTGTCTGGCCTATGGCGTGCCCAATGCGTTGCTGCTGCTTACAGACAATCCTACCTCCACCCGCTTACTGGTCCACCACCGACCCGTCCTTGTGGAGCCGGGTATGCATCTTCCTTGCCTTATACGGGAATTCTCAGCGGCATCCGGGCGGAGCGAAACGCCGATCCCCGGCTCGTCGCTGATCGTCAAAAAACCCTCGCCGTCATGGCGTGCGGCGGCGACGAGGAAACTGTCGGAGTCCGGCCGCTTGTCGGTGACGTCCCAGGTGTCGTTCGGAAATTCCTGAAGGACGAAATTCGGGGCCGTCGCCGCAATCCGCAGGCATGCCGCCGTCGACACAGCGCTGAGCGGTTGTGCGGCGCCATGTCGATATCGAGAAAAATCCAGCTATGGAGTCTCTGCTTGGCTCGCCGGTCACACAAACACGATAGGGTTTTTCTCGCGCCGTGCCATGCGGATCGATTCCGATAGTCCATCGGCAAATTCCCGAACCCATGCGTCGGTGCTGGATTCGAGCAGCCGCAATTCGCGCTCGAGCTCGACAAAGCTCGGCTCGTCGATCACATCTCCGGCGTGGCTGCCGGAATAGAGGACAATCCGTTCCAAGGCCGAGCCTTCGCCGAGAAGGCCGGCAATCGCCTCCCTAAGCGCGCCGACGTGGGCGATGTTTCCGACACGCCAGTTGCACACCGTGACAGCGTCCAAGGTGAGATTTACGCCCTCGGGATGAACCACCTCGCACTCGCCCGTTGTCGGTTCCCGCTGAAAGCGAAAGCCGGGGAATTCCCGCTTCATGGTCGAAGCGCTTTTGAAAACTGCCACGTCGAGACCCATTCCGATCCTCCGGCTAGCCCAAGCCAAAACAGGGGCGTAGCAGCGTGAGCGGACTTAGCGATCGGGTAGCTCGGCCCAAAGCTTCTTCGCGAAGCCGCGTTGGTCGAGTTCCCACAAGTCGTCTGCTATTTCAGCTTGGCCGTTGCGGCATCGATAGGAATAAACGGTATCGTGACCCGTGGCGACGGCTGGAACGTCTTCCGCGTCTGGATTCTGCCGGCAGAACTCATCCGCACCAGGATTGTCGCGTGCCGCGTTCATCTTGGTGCAGGGCAGGTTGGCGCCGACGAAGCAGACCATGACCTTGCCGTCCATGCAGCGATATTGGGCCTGTGCCCGCAGTTCGGAATCGTCCAGCGCAATTTGACCGTCCGGAACCATCGCCTTGAACGCCTGGACCGTCTCGTCATGAAGCGCGGGCGAATAGTCCTGGATCGTGTCGTCGTTGCGCACCTGGCGGCACAATTGGTGCATGTCGGCAGCCTCCGCTTTCGCGACGCCGAGCGCGGCAAGGCTGAGCAGGGCTGCAACCAGCCATGCCGCAGCGCCGGTGTTCGAAAAACGGGACATTTTCATCGCGAACCTCCTTCGAAAAATGCGCATGAAACCGCTCGCGACTTGGCGCCGCAGAGCAGACACCTGAGCAAGAGTATCAGGATAGCGCGCAATTTGACCGCCACCAGCCAGTAGACGGTCCCACCGACGGCGGCGGCAAGCTGCAGAAATAGCCACCATCAGACGGCATGGATGCTCTCAGGGGCGCATGTACCCGATCATCACCGCGACCGCGCCGGCATGTAGAGCCGTAGCGGCTTTCTGCCGATCAGCCCGCCGCCGTACATCGATCCCAATCAATGCGCCGAGCAGCCTGGCGTCAATCTCACCCCACCAGCCTCCCCTGCTCCACCTCTCCCGCATTGGGATCCCCGGCGCCGTCGCCCAGGCCAATCCACCAGCGTCACCGTAGCGAGTGCGAGTCGTAGGCGCCGGCGATTGCGGCGTCGCTCGGGCAGGGCCAGCCTTCCTTGGCGGCGCGGGCGATCATCATGAACACGCCTTGCATATCCTCGGGCAGCTGCGAGGCGCACGCCGAGACGTCCTGCCAGGCGTCGTCGCCTGCCATGTCGGAGCCGAGGCCGGCGCGGGCGCGCGTCAGCATGCGGCGGAACTCGGGCAGGTCCGGCACGACCGCGGCGAGACCCTCGATGCGGCAGCGGACGACGAACTCCTGATAGAGCACGCCGATGACGCGGAAGCCGGCATCGGGCTGCGCCAAGAGACGGCTGATGGTGTCGGGACTGCGAGCAGCGCGGCATTCGCGGTCGGCCGGAAATAGCCGATGTCGCGCTTGCCTTGCCGGGAAATATGCCGTCCGTCAGGCCCCTCCATAGCACCAATCATCGCGCACGTCCTCCCGATCAGCGCGAAAATCAGCGTGGAGCGATCTCTGCGACGAGATCGTTCGTCGTCTTGACCCCAGCCATGAAGCCGGCGGCATTGAATTCGTTCATGACGAAGAAAGCGCCGACGCCGCGTGTCGGTGCAATCGCAACATAGAGAAACATCCCTTGCAGGCCGCCGCTCTTCTGGAGGATGAGCGGGCGATGCTCGTTGGGGAGCATGATAACCCATCCGAGACCCATGGCGTCCATCGGGCCGCCATCATCCAGCCCCACCACCGACGCGAGCCCGTCCCGGTACAAAAAAGCCGCGTGGTTCAAAAGGCGCAACTCGGCGTCGGCCGCGGAAGGCTTGTTGTCGACATGCCAGTTCATCCAGCGCAGCAGGTCGTCCGCGGTCGAGTACAATCCACCGGCGCACTCCATGGCTGTGCTCGTCGGCACGATTGGCATGGGGCTGCCGTCGAAGTTATGGCCCTGCATCAGGCGCGGCTCGTCCTCCGGTCTTGGGTTGAAAACCGTGTCTTTCATGCCGAGGGGATCGAGGACACGCTCTCGAAGGACCTCGGCATAAGGCTTTCCAGAGACATTCGCGAGCGCCGCTCCGAGGAGGTCGTATCCGAAGTTCGAATAGAGAACGGCGGTGCCCGGCGCAAACAGCAGCGGATTGTCCTTGAGGGCGGCAATCTGCGCCTCTTTGGTGTTCGTAGAGAAAGGGTCTGAGGGGGGCGCCTCGGCCACTGGCACCTCCCGCGGAAGGCCGGAAGCTTGCGCGACGAGATCGATCAGGCGGAGGGCGCGGCCGTCCTTCTCCGGGAGCGTGAGGTCCCAGCCAAGGCGATCCTGCAGCCGGTCGGTGAGTTGTACCTTGCCGTCGATCGCCAGCGAGGAAAGCACACTGCCGCAGAACACTTTGCTCACGGACGCGATGCGGAACATTGTGTCGCCGTCGGGCACTTTTTCACTCCCGTCGGCAATCTTGCCGAAACCGGCCAAGGCCGTCTCGCCGTTGCGCACGGCGCCGAAGATCAGGCCAGGCACCTTGGTGGAGAGATACAGGATCGTACCGTTGAACTGCACCGCTTCCGTCAGCAGCTTGTCCTCGGCATGTCCATAAGAGGGAACGGCTGCGATTGCCGTCAAAGCGATGGCCATAAGTCGGCGCGATCGAGACAAACGCATTGCCAAAATCCTTTGATAAAGCTGCAGAATAAAATCTTCGGAAAAAGGGCCGCCGCGTAGTATCTTACCATCTATCCAGAAGCAGGAGATGTCAACAGAATGAACCGAAGGGTAATCGGCGGAGGTAACGTAGGTTCGGCGGCTATTTGCGCTACAGTCCTGCCGTATTTCTTGTCTTCGTCAGTTGATCGGGGCTGATCTCTTCATTGGCAAACCGACCCGCTGGTAATTTAGAAGATATGTAAATTCCCGTCGGCAGGAGGGAGTGCTGTAGCTTCGAACAACTTACAATGGCGGATCTGCGTCGCGCCAATCGTCGTCGTATGATGAAGACCGCGCTCGGCCCCGCCCCCTCACCCCAC
>NZ_SUEG01000251.1 GCF_005063415.1 Mesorhizobium sp. | reverse complement strand
CCCTTACCCTCTCCCCGTCTAGAGACGGGGAGAGGGGGGCGCCAGCGTTGGAGCGCGTCCCTTCTCCCCGTCATTATACGGGGAGAAGGTGCCGGCAGGCGGATGAGTGGCGGCGCCAACTTTGGCGATCGATCTTGCTCGCGGGACTGTGCACCATCAGCGCTGATCACAGACCTTACTTCGTCTCGCCCAGCCTTTCCGCCTTGTCGAGATTGTCCTTGCCGATGACGATCGGCGTCAAAAGCACCAGCTTTTCCTTCGGCTCGGTCTTGTCCTTGGCGTAGGCGACCGCGATCTGCACCGCGGTACGCGACTGCTCGCCGGGGAATTGCTCGACCGTGCCGGCCAGCTTGCCGTCGCGCACGGCGACCAGCGCTTCAGGAAGCGCGTCGAAGCCGTAGATCTTGACGTCGGTGAAGTTGCGCGCCGCGCAGGCTTCGACCGCGCCGAGCGCCATGTCGTCATTGGCGCAGATGATCGCGTCGGGCTTGCCGTTGGCGGCAAGGCCGGCCTCGGTGACGGACAGCGCCTCGGCGCGGGCGAAGTTTGCGGTCTGCTCGAAGATGATCTGGTACTTGTCCTTCATCGGATCGAGGACGTTGTGCACACCCTTGTTGCGGTCGATCGCCGGGCCGGCGCCGGGCTGACCCTGCAGATGGAAGATCTTGGCCCCGTTCGGGAACGCCGCCACCATGGCCTGTGCTTCGGCCTCGCCGCCCTTGACATTGTCGGCGCCGACATGGGCGAGGATGCCTTCGACGCCCTCGACGCGGCGGTCGATGGTGACGACGGGAACGCCGGCCTTCACCGCTTCCTCGATAGCTGGGGCCAGCGCGTTGACGTCGAGCGGCGAGATGACGATGGCGTTGACCTTCTGCACGAGTGCCGCTTCGATATCGGCGGTCTGCTTGGGCGCCGAGTTCTGGCCGTCGCTCTCGACCAGGTTGACGCCTTGCGCCTGCGCCTCAGCCTTGATCTGGTTCAGCATGTGCACGAAGAACGGAAAGCCGAGGCTCGGCACCGAACCGAGGATGGTCAGCTTGTCCTGGGCAAAAGCCAATTGCGGAGCGGCCAGCGCCAAGGCGCCCATCGCCGCGGACGACAGCAGGAATTCACGTCTGTTGATCAATTTAGTCTCCTCCCAGATGAGCGCACGACCCCGAAACCGGAATGGGTTTTCCGGAAGGTTCCTTGCGTCGATTCAAAAATGGAGTGTCCTTCGAGCGCCCAACTCATATTTGAAGGGACGCAACGGCGCTCCAGCCGGTCCACCGCGACGTTCTCCTCCGCCCGGTGCCTGCCGGCGGATGCTAGCCAAGGCCGGAGCTTTGCGCAAGAACGGGAGAAGGCAAGACCTACCGATCGATCATCACCATGGTGCGCTCGCCGTAGCGCGGACCGGCGACCTTGCCGGGCGCCAGCGCGTCGTCGAGCACCTGCATCTCGGCGGCGTCGAGCCTTATCGAAGCCGCGGCGACGTTCTCCTCGAGGTATTTTCTGCGCTTGGTGCCGGGGATCGGCACGATGTCGATGCCGAAACCGCCCCCCTTGTGGAGCAGCCAGGCCAGGGCGATCTGACCTGGCTTGACGCGCTTCGCCGCGGCGATGTCGAGTACCGTGGCCGCCGCCTGCATGTTGGCGTCATAGTTGGCGCCCTGGTAGCGGGGATCGCCGCGCCGGTAATCGCCCTCCGGATAGTCTTCGGCGCGCCTGACATCGCCGGTGAGAAAACCGCGGCCGAGCGGCGAGAACGGCACCAGGCCGATGCCGAGCACCTTCAATAGCGGAATGATCTCCGGCTCCAGATTGCGCTCCCACAGTGAATATTCGCTCTGCACGGCCGACACCGGATGCACGGCATGCGCCCGGCGGACGTTGGCGGCGCCGGCTTCAGAGAGGCCGAAGAAGCGGACCTTGCCCTGAGCGATCAGCTTGCCGACAGCACCCGCCACATCCTCGATCGGCACCGCCGGATCGACGCGGTGCTGATAGAGGAGGTCGACGTGGTCGGTGGCGAGCCTCCTCAGCGAACCTTCCAAAGCCTCGCGGATATGTTCGGGCCGGCTGTCGCGCTCGGTGCCGACTTGCTTGCCGTTTTCAATGCGGAAGCCGAATTTCGTCGCGATCGTCACCTCATCGCGCCGGCCCTTCAGCGCGCGGCCGAGCAGTTCCTCGTTGGTGAACGGCCCGTACACTTCGGCGGTGTCGAGGAAGGTGCAGCCGAGTTCGATGGCGCGGTGCAGCGTGGCGGTCGATTCCGCCTCGTCGGCCGGGCCATAGGACTGGCTCATGCCCATGCAGCCGAGACCGATTGCCGAGACTTGCAGCCCCTGGCTGCCGAGTTTGCGCATCGTCAATGTCATCTGAGGTTCTCCGGGGTCGGTGTCGCAGTCCAAGCCGCCATATCCCACATAGCGCGCCGGGTCGGTTTCCACAGCCGATGGCTGACCGGCCATTTGATCCAGGTCAAGGTGCGCCGCATCGATGCGCTTACAGTGTCCGCTGTCTTGGGAAGGACGCAAGGAGGCGGGTGGTCCGGGCCGGAAAGGCCAGAAGCAGCTAGCTTCGGACCACCCGTGGCCTTGATTGATGCGATCGCCACCAATCACACCATTAGTTGGCAGTGGTGCGCATATAAGACCAATCGCTAGCAGCGTAGCGGCCACCCCTTCGTGCCACGGCGAGCACGCGCCATGCGAAGGCTCCCTTATGACTTGAGAGAGCCACGTTCAGGCTCGAAATATCGACAAAGCCGGAATAGATCTCACTTGAACCAGATGGCACAAGTGCGAGCAACTCCACGAAGAAGCGCACTCCCTCTGGTTGCTGGCGTGCCGTCCACACGAGCTTGACACTATTTGCGCTGGAGCCAATCAACTCGCCATATGTAGGCGCGATGAGTATTGGAGCGGAAAGCGTCGCGGCCTTTGCGCCACCAGAGCGAATGGCAGTCAGGCGCGCGCGAGCAGCCGGGAGACCGGATGCTTTGAACCACGCACGGGCGAGATCGACGTTTTGCGGAACGCCTTGCCCTGCCTCGTAAAGCTGGCCGAGATTATATGCCGCTCTTCGAATGCCATGAGAGGCCGCACGCGCGTACCATGTGGCGGCTTGCTCCATATCCGGGGACACGCCGCGGCCGCTGTCAAGCATGATGGCAACATTGAATTGTGCTTCGGGAAGACCCGCTTCTGCAGCACGGCGGTACATGTCGAAGGCGAGCCGAGCACCTGTCGGCCCGCCCATCAAGTCTTGTCGCAGTGCCTCGCGAAACAAAGCACTCGGATCCTCGGCGCTAGCCGGCGTCACCGACTGTGCGAACGCGAGCAATAGACTGGCCGCGGTCACGAAGCGGCGCACGGCGTTAGCGCCAGGTGATCTCGACACGACGGTTTTCAGGTTCGGCAATACCCTCTTCGGTCGGAACCGCGAGTTCTGTTTCGCCTTTCGCCAGGACCTGGAACCGGTCGACCGGAAGTCCGCGATCGAGCAAAGCTTTCAGCACCGCTGTCGCCCTGCGCTGAGAAAGCAAGAGGTTCTGCCCTGGTGTTCCGGCACGATCGGCACTGCCAGTAACGATCATGACTTGCGGCTTGCCCTCGTTGAAGGCGCGAGACGCTTGATCGAGGACTTCTCTGTCCTTGGGAAGAATTGTGCTGCTGCCGGTGCCGAAATGGATGACCAATGGGGCCGGTCCACTTTGTGGTTTCGCGCTTTCCGGCGTCGCGGGCGAAGGCGGATCTGTTTGCGCGAAAGCAGATGTGCTTCCCAGCAGGGCAATAAAGGCGAGATGGCGAACAAAGCAACTGAGGTTCATATCAGACTCCTGTTTTGCGCTACCTTACTAGTTACCGCCCGATTGCCACTTCGATAGTTCCGGGGCGGGGGAGTGAACCATCATCCGCAAATGCGCGCTGGATGAGTGCAGCTTCCACAAGCCCAGCCGCTATACGCTCTGCGCTTGGTCGATCTTCATTATAAAAGTACATGACTTCGTTTGCCCGAGAGCTTGTGGGTGAATTGCCAGATTTTACGACGTCGAGCCCCTGGGCTCGCAGACTCCGCTCAAGGGTCGCCGCTCGTGTCCGCGCGGAATCGCGGTTACGCGCAAAGCGCAGAATGACTCGTGGAGTTGTATCTGGGGGCAGAACGATATCAGGCGATGTGCCGATGGTTGCGGTAGACTGAGGCTGAGACGACTCTTGAGGCTGAAATGCTTCAGCAAACTGCTTTTCAAGGCGATCCATCTGCTTTTCAAGGCGATCCATGCCGGCATGATTGTCCGTCGCCTGCCGCCGCAATTTCTCGATCTGAGGCACGAGCTCGGACCCCTGGCGATCGAGTGCGGCCGCATCCGGTGACGGTGCCCGAGCGATGTCGCTCACC
>NZ_SUEG01000250.1 GCF_005063415.1 Mesorhizobium sp. | reverse complement strand
CCGAAGTCAGGGGTAGTGCCTGCAGGCCGATCCAGCCGGAACCCGAGCAGTGCACGATCCGTGGCCAGATCCACGACGCTGCCGGCGATTGCGTCTGCCCGCGGGGCACCGAAGTCAGGGGTAGTGCCTGCAGGCCGATCCAGCCGGAACCCGAGCAGTGCACGATCCGTGGCCAGATCCACGACGCTGCCGGCGATTGCGTCTGCCCGCGGGGCACCGAAGTCAGGGGTAGTGCCTGCAGGCCGATCCAGCCGGAACCCGAGCAGTGCACGATCCGTGGCCAGATCCACGACGCTGCCGGCGATTGCGTCTGCCCGCGGGGCACCGAAGTCAGGGGTAGTGCCTGCAGGCCGATCCAGCCGGAACCCGAGCAGTGCACCATCCGCGGTCAGATCCACGACGCTGTTGGCGATTGCGTCTGCCCGAGGGGTACGGAAATCAGAGGCAATGCCTGCCGGCCAATCCAGCCGAAGCCGGAGCAGTGCACCATTCGTGGTCAGATCCACAACGCCGCTGGCGATTGCGTCTGCCCGAGGGGCACGGAAGTCAGGGGCAATGCCTGCCGGCCAATTCAGCCGAAGCCGGAGCAGTGCACGATCCGCGGCCAGATCCACGACGCCGAGGGCGATTGCGTCTGCCCGAAAGGCACGGAAGTGCAAGGCAATGCCTGTAGGCGCAAGAAGCCTGTTGTGGTGGAGTGCCCGATACCTGGTCAGATCCACAACAAGCGGGGCGTCTGCGTCTGCCCGCGCGGGACAGAGCTGCGCGACGGCGCCTGCCGCAAACCACGGCTGGAATGCGCACCCGGCGCGCGGCCGATCAATGGTCAGTGCCAGCCGATCCGCAACCCGAACCTGCTGCTGAATCCAGATGTTCTTCAGCAGCTGCCGAGGCGCAAGCCGCAGCTCGAGCAATAGGATCGCGCGCGGAACTTCAAACGGTGATGGTTCGCGTCACTCAAAACCCGCCGGAGCGATCCGGCGGTTTTTTTCTTTGGCGGGCAGATGAAAGGGCAGCGCAAACCTGAAGCCGTGGCGTCGGCGGAAGGACAAACCGGCTTCCACTTTCCGGACTCATGGTCTAGGCAGTCGATACAGAGGGTCCGTAAAACTGAGGCGTTCAGGAAGGCCGCACCATGAGCAAAAAAACCCTGATCGCGCCATCGGTGCTGGCGTCCGATTTCTCGAAGCTCGGCGACGAGGTCGAGGCGGTGGCCGCCGCCGGCGCCGACTGGATTCACCTCGATGTCATGGACGGGCATTTCGTCCCCAACATCACCTTCGGGCCGCCGGTGATCAAGGCGATCCGCAATCGCACCAAGGCCTTCTTCGACTGCCATCTGATGATCGCCCCCGCCGACCGCTATCTGGCCGCCTTCGCCGAGGCCGGCTGCGACGGCATCACGGTGCACGCCGAAGCCGGGCCGCATCTCGACCGCTCGCTGCAGACCATCAAAAACCTTGGCAAGAAGGCCGGCGTGTCGCTCAACCCGGCGACACCGGAGACGATGATCGAATACGTGCTCGACCGGCTTGATCTGGTCCTGATCATGACGGTCAATCCGGGGTTCGGCGGCCAGGCCTTTATTCCAGCGATCGTCGACAAGGTGAAGCGGATGAAGGCGCTGATCGGCAACCGGCCGATCCGGATCGAGATCGACGGCGGCATTTCGCCTGAAACTGCGCCCTTGGTCACCGCGGCCGGCGCCAGCGTGCTGGTCGCCGGCGCGGCCATCTTCAAGGGCGGCAGCGTCGAGGCCTACCGGGCAAACATCGAGGCAATCAGGGCGGCGGCGGACAAGGCGGCCGGCTGACCGCTGCCGTCCGGCCGGAGACAGCCGCTCGGGGGGACTTATGAGCAACCATCTGTTCGATGCTTTCCGTGCCCGGATGCCCGCGCCCGGACGCCTTTTGATGGAGGCAGAGGATGGACGCTCGATCAGCTATGGCGAAATGCTGGCGCGCTCCGCTCAACTGGCACATGCGCTGTCGCAGCTGGGCGTCGAAGCCGGCGACCGCGTCGCCGTTCAGGTCGAGAAGAGCCCGGAGGCCATTTTCCTTTATCTCGCCTGCCTGCGTGCCGGCGCGATCTTCCTGCCGCTCAACACCGCCTATACGCTGACCGAGCTCGACTATTTCTTCAGGGATGCCGAGCCGCGACTGGTCGTCTGCGACCCGGCGCGAGCGGGCGAGATCGGCGCTTTGGCGCAGGCCTCGGGCGCTGCGGTCGCGACACTCGGCAGCAAGGGCGAGGGTTCGTTGACCGATCGCGCCTCTGAGGAGGCCGTGGACTTCCACGATGTGGCGCGCGGACCGGACGACCTTGCTGCGATCCTCTACACGTCCGGCACCACCGGCCGTTCGAAAGGCGCCATGCTCAGCCACGAAAACCTCGCCTCCAATGCCCGGGTGCTGGTCGACCTCTGGCGCTTCACTGCCGCAGACGTGCTGATTCACGCGCTGCCGGTTTTCCACACGCATGGCCTTTTCGTCGCCACGAATGTTGTCCTGATGGCAGGCGCCTCGATGCTGTTCGAAACCAAATTCGACCCGGCCCGCATCGTCTCGCTGCTGCCGCGCGCCACCGCGCTAATGGGCGTGCCGACATTCTACGTCCGCCTGCTGCAGCAGGACGGTTTGAACCGGCAAGCGGCGAAAAACATCCGCCTGTTCATTTCTGGCTCGGCGCCGCTTCTGGCCGAGACGCACAGAGCCTGGCGAGAGCGCACCGGCCACGCCATCCTCGAGCGCTACGGCATGACCGAGACCAACATGAACACGTCGAACCCATACGAGGGCGAGCGGCGTGCCGGCACGGTCGGGTTTCCCCTGCCCGGCGTTTCCCTGCGCATCGCCGATCCCGATGGCGGCGAAACACTTGCCCGGGGCGAGGTCGGCATGATCGAGGTCAAGGGCCCGAACGTCTTTTGCGGCTACTGGCACATGCCGGAAAAGACCAGGGCCGAATTCCGTGACGATGGTTTCTTCATCACCGGCGATCTCGGGCTGATCGATGCCGACGGCTATGTCCACATCGTCGGCCGCGGCAAGGACCTGATCATTTCCGGCGGCTACAATATCTATCCAAAGGAAGTCGAGAGCGAGATCGACGCGCTGCCTGGTGTTGCCGAAAGCGCTGTCATCGGCGTTGCCCATCCGGATTTCGGCGAAGGCGTCACCGCTGTCGTGGTGCGTGCGCCGGGCTCGACCATCAGCGCCGCAGGGATCGTCGAGGCCATCGCCGGACGCCTTGCCAGGTACAAGCATCCGAAACGGGTGGTCTTCGTCGACGAACTGCCGCGCAACACGATGGGCAAGGTGCAGAAGAACCTGCTGCGCGAAGCCTATAGGGACCTCTATACGTCCAAAGCCGGCTAAGCCTGAGGGATAGCGTTGGCTGCAAAAACCTTGGCGCCATCGATCCAGACGCTTTTAATGTCCAGATCGTCCGACAGCGAAACGATGTTGGCGGCGGTACCGTTGGCGAAGCGCCCGAGCCGGTGCGACTGGCCGACCGCTTGCGCCGGATAGAGCGAGGCCATGCGCAAGGCTTCGTCGAGGTCGAGGCCGACGACGCGGTGCACGAAGCGCACCGCGGAAATCATGTCGAGATCCGCGCCCGCCAGCGTGCCATCGGCAAGTGTCAGCTTGCCATCCTTGCGGTGGATGGTGCGGCCGTTCAGCGTAAACGAGGTCATGTCGGTGCCGATCGTCGCCATGGCGTCGGTGACGAGCAGGATCTTGCCCGGCCCCTGCTTGGCGCGCAAGGCGATGGCCATGGTGGCCGGATCGACATGGATACCGTCGGCGATGATGCCGGCATGGAATGTGCCGGTATCGATTGCCGCGCCCGCCAGACCCGGATCGCGATTGCCGATCTGGCTCATTGCGTTGAACAGATGCGTGACCACCGTTGCGCCGGCCTCGGCAAAGGCGCGAGCCGTGGCATAGCCGGTATCGGAATGGCCGATGCTGACGACAATGCCGGCCCTGCTGAGCGCCGACACCTGGCCGGGCTCGACGGATTCGGGGGCCACCGTTGTCAGCAGCACCGGCAGGTTTTTCCGTGCGGCGATCAGCATCGCCTGGTCGGCGTCCAGCATCGGCCGGATCAAGGCCGGGTCATGCGCGCCCTTGCGGGCGATCGAAAGATGCGGCCCTTCGAGATGCAGGCCCAGGAACCCCGGCACCTTCCTCCGTGCCGCCTCGGCTCCGGCCGCAACCGCCGCGGCGGTGATCTCGGATGTGTCGGTGATCAGTGTCGGCAACAGCGCCGCCGTGCCGAAGGGCGCGTGCGCCCGGCAGATGGTCTCGATCGAGGCGACGTCGGGATGGTCGTTGAGCATGACGCCGCCGCCGCCATTGACCTGCAGATCGACGAAGCCTTGCGCATGGCCTCGCTCTATCCGGCGCAAGC